>NZ_JAVRHI010000446.1:0-15569 GCF_034105845.1 Streptomyces sp. CRN 30
CAGGGAGACCCCGCCCCGGCGGCCGGGCGCGCCGAGCCGCTCGGCGGGCCGGGCCGGCCGCAGCAGCCGCAGCAGGAGCAGTACGGCGACGGGGAGTTGCAGCAGCCACAGCACGGTGCGGGGCCATTCGCCGTACCAGACGTTGGTGCCGTACAGCAGGGTGTGCCAGACGCTCAGCACGTACACGACGATCACGAACCGGTGCAGCCGGCGCCAGGTGTTCGCGCCGATGCGGTGCCGGACGTAGAACAGCAGTCCGAGCGGGATGGCCAGGTAGAGGGCGCCCTGGCCGATCGGGATGGCGATCCGCCCGGTGCCGGAGTCGTACCAGCCCGGCACGAAGCTGTCCGCGAAGGCCACCCACAGCCGCTGCAGCCACGCCACCTCGGTCTCGTAGCGGACCAGTTCCGCCGCGAACATCAGGGCGTGGGCGAACATCAGGGCCGTCGTGGTGAGGCTCGTGGTGCGGTGCCAGCGTTCCAGGGTCTGCCGGGAAACCGGCAGCCGGGCGGGACGCGGCCCGGACAGCAGCAGCCCGAGCATGACCGTCCCCCACGCCCACAGCAGGGCCGACCAGCCGAACGCCTGGCTGAGCAGGTACATCCAGTACGTGCCGGGGTCGTCCATGAACGGCATGACGGCGACCGTCGCCGAGGTGCCCGACTCCATGCGGACGTACAGGAACCAGAACACGGCGGCCGTGACGCCCACGGCCGCGGCGGCGTCGGGCAGGGCGGCCCGCAGGTCACCGCGCAGCGTGACGCGGTCCTTGGGGCGTCTCTCCCGCACGACGGGCGCGCCGTCCTCGTCCGGTGTCGCGTCGGACAGCATCCGCTGGGCCTCCCGGGGCGGGAACCGGCCACCCGCAAGTGGCGCGTGGGTCGTGGGAGGCTCAAGTGTGGCCGCACGGAACGGAGTTCGCACAGGCACGAACCGGCCACGAGAGGCTTGGCGAAATCGCCTGGCGGCCTGCTCGGCGGTGTGCGAGTGTCGCCCGGTGCACACCTCTCGCAGCGCCCTCCTCGCCTGGCAGTCCGACCTGACGTGGTCGCTCTTCGCCTACCACCTGAAACGTCTGGAACCCGACGACTTCCTGTGGGAGCCGGCCGCACACTGCTGGACCGTGCGGCGGGACGCCGACGGACGGTGGGTGCCGGACTGGGCGGAGACCGAACCGGACCCCGTCCCCGTGCCGACCGCCGGCTGGGTGAGCTGGCACCTGGGGTGGTGGCTGGGCGTGACCCTCGACCACCTCGTGGGACGGCCGCCGCGCGAGCGGACGGACGTCGCGTGGCCGGGTCCGGGAGGGGCGACCGTCGACTGGCTGCGGGGTCTGCGCCAGGAGTGGTCGGAGGTGCTGGGCGGCCTCACCGACGACGATCTCGACCGGGCCGCCACGTTCCCCTGGCCACAGGACGGCGAGCACACGGTCGCCCACATGCTCGCCTGGGCGAACGCCGAGCTGATGAAGAACGTGGCGGAGATCGGTCAGTTGAGGCTGGCGCGGGCCGCATCGCGCGTCTGAGGACGGCAGGGGGCGGCAAGGAACGGCGGCAGGCAACAAAAACCGCACGCGGCCCCCGCCCGGCCCGTGGGCCGGTGCGGGTGCCGCGTGCGGTCGGTGCGCGTGCGGTCGGCGCGTGTGCGTCAGGCCGAGACCGGTACCCGGTCGGACTCCTGCTGCGGCTCCGACTCGGGCTCCGGCTCGTCCAGCGGCGAGCTGTGCGCCCGGTCGTAGGCCTTGCGGTCGAGCAGGCCCTCGCGGGCGGAGACCAGGACCGGCACGAGCGCCTGACCGGCGACGTTGGTCGCGGTGCGCATCATGTCCAGGATCGGGTCGATCGCGAGGAGCAGGCCGACGCCCTCCAGGGGCAGACCGAGGGTGGAGAGGGTGAGGGTCAGCATGACCGTCGCGCCGGTGAGGCCGGCCGTGGCGGCGGAACCGACCACCGACACGAACGCGATCAGCAGGTAGTCGCCGACGCCCAGCTGGACGTCGAAGATCTGGGCGATGAAGATCGCGGCGAGCGCGGGGTAGATGGCCGCGCAGCCGTCCATCTTGGTCGTCGCGCCGAACGGCACGGCGAAGGACGCGTACTCCTTCGGGACGCCGAGGCGCTCGGTGACCTTCTGGGTCACCGGCATCGTGCCCACCGAGGAGCGGGAGACGAAGGCCAGCTGGATGGCGGGCCAGGCGCCCTTGAAGAACTGGACCGGGCTGAGCTTGGCCACACCGGCGAGCAGCGCCGGGTAGACCACGAACAGGACGAGCGCGCAGCCGATGTAGACGTCGGCGGTGAAGGTGGCGTACTTGCCGATCAGGTCCCAGCCGTAGGTGGCGATGGCCCGGCCGATGAGGCCGACGGTGCCGAGCGGCGCGAGGCGGATGACCCACCACAGGGCCTTCTGGAGCAGTTCGAGGACCGACTCGCTCAGGCTGAGGATCGGCTGGGCCTTGTCGCCGAGCTGGAGGGCGGCGATACCGGCGACGACGGCCATGAAGACGATCTGCAGCACGTTCAGCTCGGTGAACGGGGTGATCACGTCGGTCGGCACGATGCCGGTCAGGAAGTCGATCCAGGAGCCGCTGCCCTCCGGCTTCGCGCCGTCGGCCGGCGTGAGTCCGGTACCCGCGCCGGGGTTGGTGACCAGGCCTATGACGATGCCGATGGCCACCGCGATCAGCGAGGTGATCATGAACCAGAGGAGGGTGCGCGTGGCCAGCCGGGCCGCGTTGGTGACCTTCCGGAGGTTGGTGATCGAGACCAGGATCGCGAAGAAGACGAGCGGGGCGACGGCCAGCTTCAGCAGGCCGACGAAGGTGCCGCCGATCTTGTCGAGGGTCGTCACCAGCCAGGACAGGTCCTGGCTGCGGGCGAGCCAGCCGAGCAGGACACCCAGCACCAGACCGGCGACGATCTGGGCCCAGAAGGGGAACTTGAGGCCTCTGGAGGCCTCGGGGGACTTCGTGTTCGCAGACACGGACATGCTCCGTTGGGGACGCGCGGGTAAGCGGGTGAGTGGTGCTCGAGAGCGGCGGCCCCCGGCAGAGCGGGTCAGCAGCACCGCCGCGGCATGACGTCGGAGGTGACCGGCGTCAGGGACTACAGGTCGCGGACGTGGAGCGACACAGGTCCACATGCAGGCGCGCCACGAGGAGCGGGACACTCCTGGGCATGGCGGGCGCGGCTGCTGACTTCACCCGTTGACCTTAACACTTCAACTTTGGACACCCCAAAGCCTTGCTTTGACAGGCGGCCGGTCGTCACCACCCGCACATGCGCAGCTCCTCAGTGTTGCGCGTACGGGTCGAGGGCCAGTACGGCGAAGGTGGCCAGCCAGTGGTCGGTGGTGAAGTCGCCGCTGTCCACGGCGGGCAGGCCCGCCGCGAGGTGCGCCTCGGCCGCCTCGGCCAGGCGGGTGCGCACCGGCCCGTCCGGCAGCGCTCCGGCGATCGGGCGCAGCGCGGCCGACCGGCTGAGGGTCAGCCCGAGCAGGTGGCCGATCTGCGGGTCGGCGGGGTCGGAGACGACCGGCACCTCCAGCGGCGGGCAGGGGGCGCCGGAGCGCAGCGCGGGCAGGAAGCGGTCGAGCCACCGCGCGAACTCCTCCCCCGTGAGCACCCTGCGCATCGCGTCGGCCTCGCTCAGCGCCGGGGACAGGAAGTCCTGCCCCGAGGGTTCCCAGTGCGCGGGCGCGTCGTGGTCGCCGTCGAACCAGGTCAGCAGGCGTTCCCGGACGGCCCGGTCGGTCGCGGTGGACAGCTCCCCCGCGTCGAGCAGCAGCCCGAGCGCGAAGGCGCTGTTGGGGTGGTTCCCGTGGCGTACGGGATAGGTGGCCTTCGGCAGCCAGTCGGCCAGGAGCCGGTCGACGGCGGCGACGGCCGGGGTGAGGGCCTCGGTCCAGCGGGCGCCCGCCGCTCCCCCGTACGCCCGGCACTCGGCGGCGAGCGCGACCAGCCAGGCCCAGCCGTAGGGCCGCTCGAAGGAGGGGCGGTCGAGGAGGTAGGCGGCCTCCACGGCGAGGTTGCCGGGGGTCAGGTGCCGGTCGAGCGCCTCGACGTACGGCGCGGTGTCCGCGAGCGCGGGCGTGGAGCCGTGGCGGCGCAGCAGCCGGACGAGCAGCCAGTGCATGTGTACCGAGGAGTGCCAGTCGTAGGCCCCGTAGAAGGCCGGGTGCAGGGTGCTGGGCCGCGTCGGCTCGTCCGGCGAGGTGGTCAGGTGCGCGGGGAAGTTGGGGTACTCGCGCGTGATGTTGGCGAGGGCGAGCCGGGCGAAGGGTGCCGCGTACGCGGTGAGCGGCATCAGTGGGTGGCTCCCTCGGTGACCTTGAGGTCCTGCTCGGCGGGGGTGCGGGCGGCGGCGGTGAGCAGGGCGCGCAGTCCGTGGGCCACGGTGGCGGGCGGCAGGGCCGGGGCGGTGCCGTCGGTGACCTGCTCGGGCGCCCAGGGGACGTGCACGAAGCCGCCCCTGAGGTGCGGGAACTCGGTGGCCATGAGGTGGCCGAGGCCGTACGCGAGGTGGTTGCAGACGAAGGTGCCGGCGGTGTTCGAGACGGCGGCCGGGACGCCGGCCTCGCGCATCGCGGCGACGCAGGTCTTGACGGGGAGGGTGGAGAAGTAGGCGGCGGGGCCGCCGGGGACCACCGGCTCGTCGATGGGCTGGTTGCCCGCGTTGTCGGGGATGCGGGCGTCGTCGACGTTGATGCCGACGCGCTCGACGGTGACGCCGGGGCGGCCGCCCGCCTGGCCCAGACAGAGGACCAGGTCGGGGGTGGAGTCCCGGATGGCGTCCCGCAGCGCGTCGAGGGACTCGCCGAAGACGCAGGGCAGCTCGGCGGCGGTGACCGTGAGTCCGGCGGGCGGCTCCGCGGCGACGAGGGAGGCCGCCTGCCAGGACGGGTTGACGCGCTCGCCGCCGAAGGGGGCGAAGCCGGTGATGAGGACGCGGGTCATGGCACTTCCTTACGAGGGTGGTGGCGGGCGGGCCGGTCTCCCGACGGGCTCAGAAGGCGAAGACCGCCATGATCACGGTGCAGCAGACGAGGAGCGCGAGCGCCGTCGGGATCTGCGCCTTGATCGGGCCGTACTGGTCCTTCAGCTCCAGCAGCGTGGCCGGGACGATGTTGAAGTTGGCGGCCATGGGCGTGCAGAGCGTGCCGCAGAAGCCGGCCAGCATGCCGATGGCGAGGATGGCCGGGGCGTTGCCGTTCATCTGCTCGACGAGGATGGGCCAGCCGATCGCCGCGGTCATCACGGGGAAGGCGGCGAAGGCGTTGCCCATGATCACGGTGAAGAGGTACATGCCGACGCAGTACGCGATCACGGCGAGGTACTTGGAGTTCTCCGGCAGGACGCTGTTCACGATGTCCCCGACC
Organism: Streptomyces sp. CRN 30; assembly: GCF_034105845.1. Lineage (NCBI taxonomy): Bacteria > Bacillati > Actinomycetota > Actinomycetes > Kitasatosporales > Streptomycetaceae > Streptomyces > Streptomyces sp. CRN 30. The sequence continues at coordinate 5,377 of NZ_JAVRHI010000446.1, forward strand.
TGGGTGCCGACACCGGCCAGCGCGAAGATCGAGCCGAGCACGGCGAGGAGCTGGGGCAGCAGCAGGGCGGAGCCCATCGCCTCCAGCATGGAGCGGCCGGAGTGCAGCGGGACGGAGACCTTCTTCTCGCCGGTGACCAGCATGCCGATGACGAGGGCGGCGATGCATCCGACGCCGAGCCCGAGCAGCGTCGCCTGGCCCTCCTGGAACAGGCCGGAGTCGTCGAGCACCGCCGCGCAGACGATGGCGACGACGGGGATCGTCAGGGCCGGGATGAAGATCTTGCTGCCGAGCCGGGTCGCGGAAGCCTCGCGCTGCTCACCGGTGGTGGTCACCGGGACGCCCTTGCCGAGGAAGTTGAACCCGGCGAGCACGATGAGGGCGAGGACGGCGACGCCGAGCGGTTCGGCGGGCACGGTCCAGCCGCCGGTGCCCTTCGAGGCGTTCACGACGCCGGTGCCGTAGGGGAAGGTCACCCCGAGCAGGCCCCAGAACGCGGCGGACGTCCACCGCTTGGGGTTGGTGCGGTCGGCCGCCATCTGCACGGCCATCACGACGAAGACGAGGCCCACCAGCCAGTAGAGCCATTCGACCTTGATCACTTGTCGGCCCCCTTCGGCAGCGGCAGCTCGTTCTCGGCGGCGGCGAGCGCCATCTCGCGCTCCAGCTGCTTGTCCAGGAGCAGCAGGCGGGAGCCGTGGATGAAGAAGGCGCAGACGGCGAGCGGGATCGCCCACAGGGCCAGCTCGATCGGCTCGATGTGCTGCTGGTAGGTCGAGTTCACGAAGCCGGTGATCAGGAGGATGGAGCCGATGGCGAGGAAGCAGTCCTCACCGAAGAACAGGCCCACGGTGTCCGACGACGCGGAGTAGGACCGCACCTTCTCGCGCAGCCGGTCGGGCAGCTTGGCGCCCGCGGTGCGCTCGGCGGCGGCCTCGGCCATGGGGGCGACGAGGGGCCGCACGGTCTGCGCGGGGCCGCCGATGCTGTTGAGGCCGAAGGCCGCGGTGACCTGGCGGACGAGCAGGTAGACGGTGAGGAAGCGGCCGGCGCTGAGCTTGCCGAGGCGGCCGATGAGGTTGCGGGCCTGCTCACGGAGGCCGTAGCGCTCCAGGAGGCCGATCACCGGGAGCACGATGGCGAAGACGGTGACCGAGCGGCTGTCGGCGAAGGCCTGGCCGAAGGCCGCGAGGACCTCCAGCGGGGACAGCTTGCCGAGCAGTCCGGTGACGATACCGGCGACACCCACCACGAGGACGGGGTTGCGGCGCGTGACGAATCCGAGGATCACCACGACCACGCCGAGGAGAACGATCATGCGGTGGCCTTCTTCAGGCGGGAGGGGGCGAAGCGCCAGGAATGGTACGGAATCCAGGGTTCCAGATCCGTGGAAGATACACGGACCCTAGGGGATCGTTCAACGATCGAACAAGGGGTGTATTCAATTCATCGCGAGCACTACGAAGAGCCACCGGAAGGTCACGCCAGGAGGGGCGGAATCACCCTCTTGTCGGATCGTTCAACAATCGTCTACGTTCGGATCGTGATCGATCTCAACGCAGACCTCGGTGAAGGCTTCGGCCGCTGGACCCTCACCGACGACGACGTCCTGCTCTCCGTCGTCACCAGCGCCAACGTCGCCTGCGGCTTCCACGCCGGCGACCCCGTCGTGATGCGCCGCGTCTGCGACCTGGCCGCCGAGCGCGGGGTGCGGATCGGCGCGCAGGTGTCGTACCGCGACCTGGCCGGCTTCGGGCGGCGCGCCATGGACGTGCCCGCCGACGAGCTGGCCGCCGAGGTGGCGTACCAGATCGGGGCGCTCAGGGTCTTCGCCGAGGCGGCCGGGGCCGAGGTGGCCTACGTCAAGCCGCACGGCGCCCTCTACAACCGCACCGTCCACGACGACGAGCAGGCCCGTGCCGTGGTGGCGGGCGTCCGGCTGGCGGGCGGCACGCTGCCCGTGCTCGGCCTGCCCGGGTCACGGCTGCTCGACGCCGCCCGGGACGCGGGGCTCACCGGCGTCCCGGAGGCCTTCGCCGACCGCGCGTACACCCCCCAGGGCACGCTCGTGTCCCGGCGCGAGCCCGGCTCCGTGGTGCACGACGAGGACACGGTGGTACGGCGGGCGCTGGCCTTCGCGGTGGACGGTACGGTCGAAGCCGTGGACGGCACGCCCGTCGCGGTCGCCCCCCGCTCCCTGTGCGTGCACGGCGACACCCCGGGCGCGGCCCGGATCGCGGTACGGGTGCGCGAGGCGCTGCAGGCGGCCGGAGTCGAGGTCGGGGCGTTCGCATGACGGAGAACAGAGCGGCGAGAGCGACCGGGGTCACCCCCGGCACCGCGACCGGGACGACCTCCGGCGGCGCCACTGGGGGCACGCTCCTGGACGTGCGCCCTGCCGGTCGTCACGCGCTGCTCGTCGAGTTCCCGGACGCCGAGCGCACCGGGGCCTTCCACGCCGAACTGCTGCGCCGGCGCGCGGCGGGCGCCCTGCCGCCCGTGGAGGAGATCGTGCCGGGCGCCAGGACCGTCCTGCTGGACGGGGTGCGGGACCCGGAGGCGCTGGCCCGCCGGCTGGCCGAGTGGGACGCGCCGGCGCGGACCGCGGGCGACGGGGACGCCGTGGAGATACCCGTGCGCTACGACGGACCGGACCTGGCCGACGTCGCCGCCCTGTGGGGCATCGCTCCCGAGGAGGTCGCCGCCCGGCACTCCTCGTACACCTACCGCGTCGCCTTCTGCGGCTTCGCCCCCGGTTTCGGCTACCTCACCGGGATGCCCGCCGACCTGCACGTGCCGCGCCGCGCCACCCCGCGCACCCGGGTGCCGGCCGGGGCCCTCGCGCTCGCCGGCCCGTACAGCGCCGTCTACCCGCGCGCCACGCCGGGCGGCTGGCATCTGATCGGCACCATGCCCGACCCGGCACCGCTGTGGGACCTCGGCCGGGAGCAGCCCGCGCTCCTCACGCCGGGCACGCGGGTGCGCTTCGTGGCGACGGAGGGCGCGTGATGACCACCGTCAGCCTCACCGTCGTCCGCGCGGGCGCTCTCACCACCGTGCAGGACGCGGGCCGCCGCGGCCACGCCCACCTGGGGGTCCCGCGCTCCGGCGCGCTGGACGCGCCCGCGCTGCGGCTCGCCAACCGGCTCCTCGGCAACGAGCCCGACGCCGCCGTCCTGGAGACCACCCTCACCGGCTGCGCCCTGCGGCCCGACCGCGACGTCACCGTCGTGGTGGGCGGCGCCCCCTGCCCCGTGACGGTGGACGGGCGGCCGGTGGCCTGGGGCGCGCCCGTACGGGTGCCCGCGGGTGCCGTCCTGGACGCCGGCGCGGTGACCGCGGGCGTCCGCTCGTACCTGGCCGTCGCCGGGGGCGTCGCCGCCGAACCGGTGCTCGGCAGCCGCTCCGCCGACCTGCTCTCCGGGCTCGGCCCGGCCCCCCTGCGCGACGGCGACGTGCTCCCGGTGGGCTCGACGGGCACCCCCGTGCCGCCCACGGCCCTGCCGGTCGCCGCCCCCTGGCCGGCACCGCCCGCCGAACTGGTCCTCCCCGTGCGCCCCGGTCCCCGCGCCGACTGGTTCACCCCGGCGGCGCTGCGCGCCTTCACCTCGGCGGCCTACCGGGTCTCCCCGCACAGCAACCGCGTCGGCCTGCGCACCGAGGGCCCCGCCCTGGAGCGCGCCTCGACGGGTGAGCTGCCCAGCGAGGGCATGGTCCTGGGCGCGGTCCAGGTACCGCCGGACGGACGCCCGGTGGTGTTCCTCCACGACCACCCGACGACGGGCGGCTACCCGGTGATCGGCGTCGTCGCGGAGTCCGCCCTCGCGGCGGCGGCCCAGGCCGCCGTCGGCACTCCCCTGCGCTTCACGCTCGGCGGGTGACGGGGGGCGGGGAGGAGCCGGTTCTGCGGCGTCCGGTGGGCCACCGCGTTCCCGGCGCACGCGCGAACGCCTCCCCCGCCCCCGGCTGTGCCATGCTCCGTGTGACCTCGGGGTACAGCCGGAAGTCCTCCACCGGGAGGTCCGGGGACCCCCACCGGGAGGTGCTGTCATGTACTACCCGCTGACCGTCCGCGACTTCCTCGACCGTGCGGCCCACGTCTTTCCGGACCGGGTCGCCGTGGTCGACGAACCGGACCAGCCGGCGCCGGGTCTGGGCACGCTGACGTACGGGGAACTGGCGGCGCTCGCCCGGGCGCAGGCCGCCCGGCTGGACGAGCTGGGAGTTCCCGTGGGCGGCCGGGTGGCCGTGGTGTCGCAGAACTCGGCGCGGTTGCTGACCTCGTTCTTCGGTGTCTCGGGCTGGGGCCGCGTGCTGGTGCCGGTCAACTTCCGGCTCACCCGGGACGAGATCGGCTACATCGTCCGGCACTCGGGCGCCTCGGTCGTCCACGTGGACCCGTCCTGCGCGGGCGTGCTCGACACCCTCGACGTACCCCACACGTTCGTGCTCGGCGAGGACGGGGACGAGGGGCTGTTCCGCCACGGCGTCGCGCCTCGGGAGTGGGAGCGGCCGGACGAGGGCGCGACCGCGACGGTCAACTACACGTCGGGGACCACCGCCCGCCCCAAGGGGGTGCGGCTGACGCACCGTGCCCTGTGGCTGAACGCGACCGTGTTCGGTCTGCACACCACGATCGGTGACCGCGACGTCTACCTGCACACGCTGCCGATGTTCCATGCCAACGGGTGGGGCATGCCGTACGTGGTCACGGGCGTCGGCGGCCGGCACGTCGTGCTGCGCCAGGTCGACGGCGCGGAGATCCTGCGCCGGGTCGAGGAGCACGGGGTCACGCTGCTGTGCGCGGCGCCCGCCGTGCTGAACTCCGTGCTCGACGCGGCGGCAGGCTGGGACGGCGAGATCCCCGGCCGCGGCCGGGTCCGCGTCGTCTGCGCGGGCGCACCGCCCCCGACCCGCATGATCGAGCGCGTGCTGGAGGTGCTGGGCTGGGAGTTCATCCAGATCTACGGGCTCACCGAGACCTCACCGCTGGTCACGGTCAACCGCGCCCGCGCCGAGTGGGACGGCCTGGGGAGCGCCGAGCGGGCCCGGCGGCTCGGCCGGGCGGGGGTGCCCGCGCTCGGCGTACGGGTGGCCGTGGACGCCGAGGGCGAGGTGCTCACCGCGTCGAACCACAATCTGGAGGGCTACTGGAACCAGCCGGAGGAGACCGCGGCGGCGCAGGCGGGCGGCTGGTTCCACACCGGGGACGGCGGGCACCTCGACGACGAGGGCCACCTGGTGATCACCGACCGCAAGAAGGACGTCATCATCTCGGGCGGCGAGAACGTCTCGTCGATCGAGGTGGAGGACGTGCTGACGGCGCATCCGGCCGTACGGGAGGCGGCGGTCATCGGGATCCCGGACGAGCGGTGGGGCGAGCTGGTCCTGGCGCTGGTCGTCACCGACGGTACGGACGTCACCGCCGAGGAGCTGATCGCGCACTGCCGGACCCGCCTCGCCGGGTTCAAGACGCCGAAGCGGGTCGACCTCGTCGCGTCGCTGCCGCGCACCGCGACCGGGAAACTGCAGAAGTTCCGGCTGCGCGAGCCGTTCCGCACCGCCGAATGAGATTGCCCTCCCCGGGGACGCGGAAGGGCCCCGCCTCGACCGAGGCGGGGCCCTTCACCGGAGCGCCGGGCAGGCCTTGCACCTGCACCTCCCCGCAGGAAGCGGGACGTCTTTCCTTGGACCACCGACGCACAGCCTGCCGACCGTGGTTCCGGCGGCGAGCTCATGATCATCGTACCGCATCCGCGGACGCCCGCGGACGGCCGCCGTGTCAGTGACCCGCGGGACGGGGGACGAGCGGCGGTACCGTCGGCACCTCGATGGCCGCGGCGATGTCCGCCGCCGTCATGCGGAACCCGACGGGGTACGCCTCGCGCCGGGTGCGGCGGGCGGGTTCGGTGGAGCGCCACATGTACAGGCACCGGGCGCACCGGAAGACCTGCCAGACGCCGGGCACGGGCGAGTCCGCGACCGTGGTGAGGGCGTCGTGCTCGCAACGCGGGCACACGGTGGGGAGGGCCCGGTCGTCGTGCTGTTCGGTCATGGGGGTTCCTTTCAGCGGTTCGCCAGCAGCGTGCGGAGCCGCTCGGTCCATGCGGCGGTCTCGGGCAGGTCCTTGACGGGGGTGCCGAAGTTCCCGCGGACGTCGGGAGCGACGGGCGTCGTGGCGTCGATGATCATCTTGCTGGTGACACCGGCCGGCTGGGCGGCGGGGGCGAGCTCGACCACCGACAGGTTGGGGAGGATCAGCACGTCCTCCTTGGGGTCGACCTTGGCGGACTGGGCCCACATCACCTGCGGCAGGTCGAAGGGGTCGACGTCCTCGTCCACGAGGATGACCTGGCTGACGTAACCGAGGCCGTGCGGTGTGGTCATGGCGCGCATGCCGACCGCCTTGGCGAAACCGCCGTACCGCTTGGCGGTGGAGATGATGACCAGCAGTCCGTGCGTGTACATGGCGTTGACGGCCCGTACCTCGGGGAACTCCGCGCGGAGCTGCTTGAGCAGCGGCACGGAGGTGTTGGGGCCGACCAGGTAGTCGCACTCGGTCCAGGGCATGCCCAGGTAGAGGGACTCGAAGACGGGGCGCGTGCGGTAGGAGACGCGCTCGACGCGGATGACGGGCATGCGCCGGCCGCCCGAGTAGTGGCCGGTGAACTCGCCGAACGGGCCCTCGATCCGCCGTACCCGCGACTCGATGACGCCCTCGATCACCACCTCGGCACCCCAGGGGACGTCGTAGCCGGTGTGCGGGGCGGTCGTGATCGGGTACGGGGCGCCGCGCAGGGCGCCGGCCATCTCGTACTCCGACTGGTCGTAGGCCAGGGGCATCCCGGCGACGATCGGGATCACCGGGTCGTTGCCGAGGGTGATCGCCACCGGCAGGTCCTCGCCCCGCTCCTCGGCGACGCGCAGGTGCTTGGCGATGTCGTGCACGGGGACGGGCTGGATGGCCAGCCGGTCGCGTCCGACGACCTCCATCCGGTACGTGCCGAGGTTCTGCTTGCCGAAGTGGTCGGGGTCCTCGGGGTCGCGGGAGACCACGGCGGCCTTGTCGAGGTAGAAGCCGCCGTCACCGTCGTTGAGGCGGAAGAGGGGCAGGACGTCGAAGAGGTCCACGTCCTCGCCGGTGACGGTGTTCTCCTGCCAGGGCGCGTCCGCGCGGCGCTCCGGCGCGACGGGGAAGGCGTCCCAGCGGCGGGCGAACTCCTCCACCTGCTCCCGCGCCGAAGTGCCCTTGGGCAGTCCGAGCGCGAGGGCGTGGTTGGCCCAGGAGCCGTGGACGTTCATGGCGATACGGGCGTCGGTGAAGCCCTTGACCCGGTCGAACCACAGGGCCGGCGCCCCCTCGCCGATGCGTCCGGCGGCGTTGGCGGCGGCCGCGATGTCGGGCTCCGGCAGCACCTCGTCGGGGATGCGCAGCAGCTGCCCCTCCTTCTCCAGGGTGTCGAGGAACGAGCGGAGGTCGTCGTACGGCATGGGTGGTGGTGTCTCCTTGCGTGCGGCGCGTCAGGACGCGCGTCGTGCGTCGTCGCGGCGGGCGGCGCCCAGACCGGCCCACCGCCGTGCGCCCGGTGCGGGCAGGTCCAGCTGGTCGAGGACGCGGGAGACGATGTGCTCCACGACGTCGTCGACCGAGGCCGGGTGGTTGTAGAAGGCGGGCATGGGCGGGACGATGCGCACCCCCATGCGGGCGAGGGCGAGCATGTTCTCCAGGTGGATCTCGCTCAGCGGGGTCTCCCGGGGGACCAGGACCAGCGGCCGGCGCTCCTTCAGGGTGACGTCCGCGGCCCGGCCGACGAGCCCGTCCGCGTAACCGGCGCGGATGCCGGCCAGTGTCTTCATGGAGCACGGGACGACCACCATGGCGTGGGTGCGGAAGGAACCCGAGGAGATGGTCGCGCCCTGGTCCTCGGGCGGGTGCACCACGTCGGCCAGCGCGCCGACCTCCCGTGCGGTGCGGCCGGTCTCCAGCTCGACGGTGGACCGCGCCCAGCGGCTCATCACCAGGTGGGTCTCCACCTCGGGCAGCTCGGCGAGCCGCTCCAGCAGCCGCACCCCGAACGGAGCCCCGGTGGCCCCCGTCATCCCCACGATCACCCGCACGGCGCACCTGCTCCTTTTCGGTCAGCTCCCGGTCCGTTCACCCTTCACGCTAGGAGCCGTCACCGGCACGGAGCGGTACGCTGGCGACAGCTGATGGGGAGAAACGGACACGCAGAGGGCCGGGCGGGAAGCATGGCGCACCACGGGAACGGCGAGCGGCCGGCCCGGAACGGCCCACCGGGCGGCGTCACGATCACCGAGGTCGCCTACCGGCCCTCGCTCGGCGCGCCCCTCGGCATGGACGTGGTGGACTTCGCGGAGCTGCGGGCGCGTGGCCGGCGCCGCGGCATCGACCTGTCCGGTCCGCAGCGCCCGGCCTTCCACCACCTCGTCCACCTCCACCCGGACTCCGCGCCGCTGCCCCACACGGTGGACTTCACCCGGCACCTCGTCCCGCCGGGCGGCTGGCTGTGGGTGCGGCCGGGACAGGTGCACCAGTACGCGGCCGAGCTCGAGGAGCCGGGGAGCGGCGCCGACGGTGTCCTCGTGATCTGGCGCCCCGGCTTCGTACCGGACGAACCCCCGGACGTGCCGGGCCCGGTGGTACCGGACGGCCCGCACACCCGGATGGTCGGCCTGGCCCTGGACCACCTGGTCACCGAGTACGACGATCTGGGCGCGCTGCCCCTGGAGGCGCACAACCGGACCCTGCGGATGCTGCTCTCCGTGCTGCTCCTGCGGCTGGCCCACGCGTCCTCGCCGGCCGCCCCGGCCGCCGCCGGGCCCGCCACGGACGGCCCCTACCACCGCTTCCGGGACGCCGTGGAACGCGACTTCGCCCGCACCCACCGGGTCGGCGACTACGCGACGGCGCTCGGCTACAGCACGCGCACCCTCACCCGGGCCGTCCACGCGGCCACCGGCTCCACCGCCAAGGCGTTCCTCGACGCGCGCATCGTCCTGGAGGCCAAGCGCCTCCTGCTCCACACCGACCTCGCCTCGGCGGACGTGGCCCGCCACCTCGGCTTCGCGGACCCCAGCGACTTCAGCAAGTTCTTCCGCAGGCACGACGGGCGCACCCCGCTGGCCTTCCGCTCGGCCGCCCGCGGGACGTCGGACGGCCGGGCGGCCGGGGACGGCCGGGGGTCAGGCGCCGGGCAGCAGCAATCCGGCCGGCGGTGACGGGAGCAACGGGACCAGGTCGTCCGGTACCTCCCCGCGCGCCCGGGAGAGGTCGACCGTGCCCCCCGCGAACTCCGCCTTGGCGAAGCCGACCGTCGCGCCGCCGAACACCGCGCCGTCGAAGGTGACCGTGCCGCCCGCGAACTCCGCCTTGTCGAAGCCCACCGTGCCGGCGCCGAACACCGCGCCGTCGAAACTCACGGCGCCACCGGAGAAGTGCGCGCCCGAGAAGCCGACGGTGCCGCCGGCGAACACCGCACCGTCGAACGTCACCGCGCCGGCCGGGAAGTGCGCGCCGTCGAAGGCGACCGTGCCGCCGGCGAACACCGCTCCCCGGAAGTCACCGGCGTCGAAGGTGGCGGCGGTGAAGTCGAGGTTGTGGTGCTGCCAGGAGTGCGGATGGTCGGCGGGGAGGCGCAGGTGGTCACGGATCAGTCGGACGATGGTGTGGCGGACCTCCCGGGCGGCCAGCTGCGTGTGCCGGGCCGCGGTGTCGCCCGGCGGCAGGCCGGCCGCGGGGACGGAGGGCAGGCGCAGGTAGGCGCAGAGGACGTCGATGCAGGTCTGGCGGAGCGCGCGGTTGGGGGCGCCGTCGGCGAGGCCGGCCAGGGCGTAGACGCCGCCCAGGCGTATGGCGGCGGGCTCCTCGCCGAGCTGGGAGACGGCGGCGGTGAAGCGGTGGGTGTGCAGGCGCAGCCAGGTGGCCTCGTGCAGGGCGTCGCTCTTGGCCTCCGCGCGCAGCGCCAGCAGCGCCTGGGCCACCTCCGCCATGGCGTCCGGGGAGAGGGTGCGGGCCGCCTCGCGGAGCACCTGCCGCGCCTTCGCCGAGTCGCCCTCCCGCTCGTGGCGGCCCGCCAGCGCGGCGACGTCCGCGGGGGAACGCGCCCCGGAACCCTCGGTGCGCTGGCCCGGCACCGGGCTCTCCCGCACGGTCCGCGGCCGCCCGTCGCCCC
>NZ_JAVRHI010000447.1:0-68920 GCF_034105845.1 Streptomyces sp. CRN 30
GCCCCCAGCAGGCCCGTCGCCTCGAACGGCTCGGCGGCGGCGAGGCGCGGCAGCTCACGCCGCGACAGCGCGGTGACGACCGGCGGCATGGCGGCGCGCACCAGCTGGGTCGCCCGCAGCCAGCCCGGTACGTAGACGCTCGGCCGGCGCCGCTGGACCGCGTCGGCCAGCCGGCCGGCCACGTACGCCACCGGGTAGACCTTGCGGGCGGGCGGCGGCATGTGGCCGCGCAGCTCCCGCAGGACCGCGTGCTGGTCGGCGTCGTGGATCATGTCGGTGTCGGTCCAGTTGATGTAGGCGATGCCGACCCCCACCCGCCGGTGGGCGACCTCGGCGCGCAGCGCGTGGGCGAACGACTCCACACCGGCCTTGGACGCGCAGTACGCGCTCATCAGGGGCGCCGCCCCGATCGAGGCGAGCGAGGCGACCTGGAGGAAGTAGCCGCGGGTGGCGAACAGGCCGGGCAGGAAGCTGCGGGCGGTCACCGCGCTGCCGACGAGGTTCACCTCGATCACGCGGCGCCAGGTCGCGGGGTCGGACTCGGCGAACGGCCCGCCCTCGGCGACGCCCGCGTTGGCCACCACGACCGACGGGGCTCCGAATCTCTCCCGGATCCCGGCGGCGGCCCGTGCCATGCCGGCGTCGTCCGTGACGTCGGCCTCCCAGCAGCAGGACTCGCCGGGCAGGGAGTCCCGCACCCGGGCGAGGGTCGCCTCCTCGCGGCCGAGCAGGGCCAGCCGCATGCCGCGCCGGGACAGTTCACGGGCCAGGGCCGCGCCGAGACCGCGTGCCGCTCCGGTCACGACGGCCGTCCTGCCGTCCAGCGGGTTCGCTTCCACCGGCATGCCACCACTCCTCGCGACCGGTCCGTTCCCCTCGGACCTCCGACTTCCTCGTGCTGACCACCGTAGGCGCGGACGGCGGGACCGGCCCGTCGGAGCCGTCGTGGGCCCGTCCCGGGCCGTCCCGCGCCGTCCGCGCCCGCCGGTGCCGTCAGATGTCGGAATCGATACCGGTGATCACCGCCGGTCCCAGTGGGGCGCGGTTCCCGTCCAGGCCGGCGGTGGCCAGGGCGGACTCGGCGAGCCGCCGTGCCTTGCCCTCCGCCTCCGGACCACTGTCCGCGTCGACGGTGAGACGGACGGTGAACGTGCCGTCGTCGTTGACGGTGAGCACGTCGAGGTCCTCCTCGTCGCCCAACTGGGTGCGGTGCGGGTCGGCCGGGCGCAGGGCCCGGGCCAGCTCGGCCCGCGTGCCGTCCTCGGCACCCTCGGTGAAGGTCCCCGGCACCGAGATGACGTACGTCGTCATGACACTCCTCCCTCGGTCGCGGTCCGCGTACCCAGGTACGGCCCGCTGATCCCGGCGGCGCCGCTCCACGCGGCCGGCGAGGGACAACCGGCCCTGTGTCGAGGACGCGGAGAGGAGTACGTTGGGTGCGCACCGTGGGGCCGTTCCGGCCGGGTGGAACCGGTCAGCGCGGCGGCCCCGGGCGGGCCATACGGAAAGAGGCGACAACCGGCTTCCCCTGTCAGCGGGCGTGCCTACGGCCTGTTCAAGAGGCCGACCATCCCTTCCGTCGCCGGACGGGGCCCTGGCCCCCGCTTCCGTCACGGAGACGGCAGCCAGCCGATCGGCAGGCCGTCATGCCCACAACCGACCGCGAACTGCGCATCGCCGACGCCGTCCTCGACCTCTCCCGCCGCACCGCGGACTTCGACCCGCTGGAACTCCTCCACGACCTGACCGCGCAGGCGTGCGCGCTGCTGCCGGTCCGCAGTACCGGGATCACCGTCCTGGAGCACCGGGGCGATGCCGAACGGGTCACCTATGCCACCGCCTCCGACGAACTGTGCCGCCAGCTGGTGGAGCTCCAGTTCGACCTCGGCGAAGGCCCCTGTCTGGAGAGTTCGCGCTCCCGGCGGCCGCTGCCGCTGGTCCTCCTCGCCGGGCGCGGCCGCGACCGCTGGCCCCGGTTCGCCCCGTACGCACGCGAGATGGGCGTCACCGCGGTGGCCGCCGTGAGCCTGCGGCTGCCGCGCATGCTCCTCGGCGCTCTCAACCTGTTCATGACGGGACCGCCCTACGTGGACCTCCGCGACCTGCGGCTGACCCAGTCCCTGGCGGACGCCACCGCCGCCTCCTTCGCCGACCGGCACGATGCCGCCGACGAGGCGATCGTCATCGGCCGGCTGCGGACCGCCCTGGACAGCCGTCTCGTCGTCGAGCAGGCCAAGGGCGTCCTCTCCGCCCGGCTGGACGTCGACATGGACGACGCGTTCGCGTGGCTGCGCGCCCACGCACGGGCCCGGCACCAGAACATCACCGTCCTCGCGACGCGGATCGCCCGGGGCGACACGCCCGACGACCTCCTCCCGGCCCGGTGAGCCGCCGGCCCTCACCGCCGCGGCCGCCTCACGTGCCCCCGCCACCGACCGTCCGGTGGGGTGCGTGATGTCCGACGGTGAGTTCAGCACGCTCGTGGCCCGGCTGCGCCGGGCCGCCCTGGCCGGGGGCGACCTGTCCGCCGCGTCGCCCGCCGACACCGCCCGGCTGCTGGGCGTGCAGGCGCTGACCCTGAGCCTGCGCTCCGCCCGGGGCAGTCTGGAACTGCTCTGGTACGACTCCGCCGACACGCTCGGCACCGCCCTGGACGACCTCCAGTTCACCCTGGGCGAGGGGCCGGTCTGGGACGCCCTGCGCACCGGCCGCACGGTGACCGTGCCGGATCTGCGGGAGGTGCCCGCGGCGCGCTGGCCCGTCCTCGTCCCGGCCGCGGGCCGCCTCGCCGCCCGCTCCGTGATCGCCGCGCCGCTGTGCCTGGGCGTCGTCACCGTCGGCGTCCTCACCGGGTACCGCGCCGCCGCCGGGCCGTTCCCGGCCGGCCAGGTGGACCGCTTCGACCTCTTCTCCCACGTCGCTCTCGACCTGCTGCTGCACACCCCCCTCGCCTCGCTGGCGACGGGGAACCCGCCGGTCGCCGGTCTCGACCTGCACCGCGCGGAGGTCCACCAGGCGGCCGGCGTACTCAGCGTGCGCCTGGATCTCCCCGTCGACCAGGCCCTGCTGCGTCTGCGTACGCACGCCTGGCGCCACGACCGGCCGCTGCTGGAGGTGGCCCGCGCGATCGTGGCCGGCCGGCTGCGGTTCCCCGAATGACACCCGGGGGAAGCGTGCGTGCGGCCGCCCTCACAGGCGCGCGAAGTCGACGGTCACCCTCGTCGTCCCGCCGGTACCGGGGTCGAACGCCTCGACCCGCAGATCGCAGGCGCCGAAGTAGAACAGCAGGACCAGCGGCCGCTCCCGCAGCGGGCGGCCGACGGTGTCCCGCATGTCGACGGTCATGCGGCCGATCTCCTCGCTCCCCTCCTCGTCGACGTAGCGCGGGTCGGGGCGGGCCGTGCGGTACAGGCGGACCTCCATCCGCCGCTGGTCCCGGCGGACCGGGCAGACCTGGAACGGGAAGGCGTCGTCGACCCGGACCGGGTCCATGCGCCGTACGGCGACCAGGAACCGGCCGACGCAGAGCAGTTCCCCGTCGTCGTCCCGGTACATCCGCTCCACGCTGTCCCTGCTGTCCTCGAAGGGCATGGAGGTGCCGAAGCCGTAGGTGTACTTGGCCTGGCGGGAGATGAGGACGCTCGGGTCGTGGGCGATGAGCGTGGCGCCCTCCAGCACGGCGATCGCCGGGTCGGGCGGGACGAGGACCCGGTGCCGGGCGCCGAACCGGCGGCGCATCCGGTCGCGCAGCCACGCCGAGCGGGCGAAGCCGCCGGCCAGTACGAGGATCTCCGGCCGGGCGCCGGGCGCGGCGGTGCGGCGGATGCCGGCGAGCTGTTCCTCGACCTTCTCGACGATGCCGCCGACGACCTCGTCGAGCAGGCTCTGCACCTCCTCGGGGGCGAGTCGGAGCCGCCGGGGCGCGCCGCCCGCCTCCCGGGTCAGCCGGGCGCACACCGTCCCGTCGAGCAGGTCCCAGATGCCGGGCGGTACGTCGATCAGGGCCGCGTCGGCCACGCGGGCGGTGCCGTCGTCGTCCCACGCCAGTTCGGCGGTGGTCTTGTGGCGCTCCCACTGGGCGCACATCGCGAGGAGGTCACCGGCGTGGTCCCGTTCGATCCGCCGCAGCACGGCGGCGCCGAACCGGTCGGCGAGGGCCTTGTCGCGGAACGCCTGGTTGACGTACTCGGAGCCGAGCCGGCCGGTGGTGGCGACGCCGGTCTCGCGCAGTCCGACGGACCGTCCCAGCGTGCGGTCGGTCTCGTAGGCGGTGATGTCGACGGTGCCGCCGCCGCAGTCGACGACGACGAACCGCACCCCGGGTTCGTCGAGGGGCAGCCGGGCGCTGTCCGGCGTGTCGCTCTCGGTCATGCGGAGGTAGCAGGAGAGCGCGACGGCCTCCGGTTCGCTCGCCAGGAGCAGCCGTTCCGGGTCGTCGGGGAAGCCGGCGGCGACGGCGGCCCGGCGCATCACCGACTTGTCGACGTCGTCCCAGACGGCCGGGACGGTGACGCACCAGCGGACCTCGTGCTCGGTGTGTCCGAGGGCCCTGATCTCGGCCATGACCACGCCGCGGACCTCTTCGAGGTAGGCGGCGATCAGGCCGGTGACGCGGTCCCGGTCGGCGAGGTCGAGCCGGCCGCCGACGACCGGCAGCCCGGCCGCCGCCCCGCCGGTCAGGGCCGTCTTGAAGGCGTAGGCGTAGCCGAGCCCGTCGCCCCGGCCCTCGTCGAGGGCCTTGGCCCACTGGTCGCGGGCGTCGAATCCCCAGGCGACGGTGGTGCCCTCGTCGTCGACGAGGAGCGCCGTCAGATTCTTCGGATAACCGAGCCGCCCACCCGCGAACCACCCGGGGAACCGCACAGCACGACGCACCACCCCACGCTCACCGAACGCCGCCCCCGGCGGCTCACCTTCCCCCGACGCCCCGCCCCGAGACCCACCGACACCCGACGCCCCACGCCGAGACCCACCCTCACGCGGCGCCCCGGCGCGTGACGCGGTGTCGCGTCGGGTGGCGTCGTGCGGTGTGCGGTTCGGTGGGGCGTCGTCGCGTGTCGGTCGGTTCGGGGGGTTCTTCTCCTGCCGTCGGGGCAGGGGGCCTTCGTCCCGTGGGGTTCGGACCGCCCAGGCGAACCCCGTTCCGTGGGTGCCGAAATCGATCGCCGCCACTACTTTCGGATCGTCCGAACTCATGACCACTCCCCCGTCTGCCGATGAGCGTGCCGTTCCTCCCGGTAAGCTCCCTCACGGACAGATTCGTTCGCCCCGGCGGGTTCGCGGGGCGATCGGCTGTTGCCAACGCGCTTCTGGCAACACGGAGCGGGCAGGCGGCCGTTGGGGGGATGACGACGCAGAGCGACGGGGCGGGCGGTTTCGGGAACGAGCTGCGCCGGCGGCGGACCGCGGCCGGGCTCTCGCTGGGCGAGCTGGCCGCCCGGGTCTTCTGCAGCCGCAGCTTCCTCAGCCGTATCGAGACCGGACTGCGGCGGGTCTCCCCCGAACTGGCCCGCCGGTGCGACGAGGTGCTGGACGCCAAGGGGGCACTGGCCGGGCTGGTGCCGAGGGACGGCCGGGACACCGGCCCGAAGCCGCTGCCGGACCGGGCGGGCGAACACGCCGTGAAGCTGGTCGGGCCCCTGGACGGCACACCTGGGCCGGAGGCCGCCTTCCGCCGGCTGCTGCGGCGGGGCGATCTGTGCCAGGCGGCCGGGGAGATGCGCGAGGCCGACCGGCACTACCGCGCGGCGTACGACAGCGCGCGGGGCGATCCGCACGCGCGCGCCGAGGCGGTGATCCGGATGGCCCGCCGCTGGTCCGACCCCGGGCAGGTCGACCACGAACTGCGCCACCTCATCGGTGACGGCCTGGCCGCGCTGCGCGGGGACGACGCCCACACCACCGGGCTGCGGCTGCGGCTCTCCGCGCATCTGGCGAAGAAGCTGTCCATGGCGGTCGGTCCGGACACGGCGGTGGGCGGGGCGGGCGCCGACGAGGGCGCGCGGCTCGCCGAGGACACCCTGCGCCGGCTGCCGCGGACCACGGACGCCGCGACACGGCAGTCCGCGGCCGACGAGGTGCGCTGCGAGGTCCTCACCGAATGCCGGTGGGCGCGCTACGACTTCATGCCGGCGGCGGACGCGCTGGCCCTGTCGGAGCGGCTGCGCGACGCGGCGGCCCGGCAGGGAACCCCGTACTTCCGGGGCGAGGCGCTGATGGCGCTGGCGGTGGACCAGTTGCGCACCGGGCGGGTCTACAGCGCGCTGGCCACCGCCCAGCAGTACCGCAAGCACGCCGCGGAGAGCCGCAGCGCCCTCGCGGGCTGGCAGCAGCGCACGCTGGACACCCTGCTCGACCTGTGGCACGGCCGGTTCGCCGCCGCGGCCGACTGGGTGTGGCGGCGGTCGCCCGAGTTCACCGAGCGGCTGCGCGCCGACCTCGCGGTCCCGGCCGACAATCTGCGCCAGACCCGCCTCGGCCAGGTCTACTGGCTGCTGCGCGAGCAGGGCCGGCTGGCCGAACTGCTCGGCACCGATCTGGTCAAGGACGTGGAGCAGCACGCCTACTTCCCGGTCTGGCGGGCCGGACTGGCGCTCGCCCTGTGCGAGACGGGGCGGCACGCCGAGGGCGCCGACCTGCTCACGGCGCTGGCGGCGGACACCGGGGCGTTCCGGGACTTCCCGCCGTCCGGCTGGGCGGTGCCCACGCTGGTGCTGCTGGCCGAGACGTGCGCGGCGCTGGACCTGGCGGGCGGTCACCGGGAAGTACTGGCGCGCACCGTGCCGCCGCTGCGCGAGCGGCTGGCGCCGCACGGCGGGCAGGAACTGGGGCTCGCGGGCTGGCCGACCGTTCTGGTGGGGTCGACGGCCCGCGCCTGCGGACTGCTCGCGCTCGCCGCGGGGGAACCGGAGGACGCGCTCGTCCACTTCCGCCGCGCCACCGCGCCGGCCCGCACGTCCCAGCCCGAACTCGCCCGGCTGCGGCTGGCGCAGGCCCGCGCCCTGCTCCGTACCGGACGGCCCGGACACCGCGCCGAGGCCGCCGGGCTGCTGTCCGAGGCACGGCGGGTCGCCGGGGCGCACGGCATGGCGCTGCTCGCACGCCAGTGCGCCGAAGCGGCGGAGCGCGCCTGACGCGCGGGCTCCGCCGGGCGCGGGTTCACGCCCCCGTGTGATGCTCGGGGAGCTTGCCGGGGGGTGGGTTGCACTGCGGCACCCGATGCGGGACTGTTGCCGGAAGACATCTATTGTCCATGGACAGGAAGGTGGTGGGGCGCGTTCCCCGCGTGCCCCCGCTTGTGTGCGCTGCCCGCGGTTCCTCTGCAAGCCCGCGCGACGCCGACGTCACCGTCGGTGCCACGTGGGGTGATGCCCCCTGTCCTGTGCTGGTCGTCGACCGGCACGGCGGTCTCCTGGAGATGAACGAGGCCGCCCGCGTACTGCTGCCCGGAGTCGCCGGTGGGGCCCGGCTGAACGATGTCGTACCGTCCTGGCTCTCCGATGCGCACGGCCGGGTCTCCGGCGCGCTTTCCGGCACCCCGCCTGGCCCGTCGGCGGGGAGCATCAACGACCGTCTCTACGAGGCGTACCCCTCCTCCTCCCCCGACGGGGACGTGGTCTGGTGGCTGATCGACGAGACCGACCGGCGGCTCGCCGAAAGCGCCCTGCACAGCGCGCAGGAGCGGTCGGCGATCCTCACCGAGGTCTCCACCGCGCTGCTGTCCACGCTCAACGTGCAGCGGTGCATGGAGGTCGCCGCCTGTCTCGCCGCCAAGCACTTCGCCGACGCGGCCGTGCTCGTCGCCCCCGTGCAGGGACGCCGCAAACCCCTGACCCACGCCCGGCGCGGGGGTCCCGTCACGCAGACCTCCCGGCAGATCGACACCGACACCGTCCCGGGACTCACCGAGGCCCTGCAGGGGTTCCCGCCGGTGCCGGCCCGCTGGATCAACCCCGCCGACATCCCCGACTGGGTCGTCCCGGAGGGTTTCGCGGGCCCCGTCGGCTCCGTCATCGTCGCGCCGCTGCCCGGCCACGGAGTGCCGGCGGGGGCGCTCGTCCTGCTGCGCTCCAGTACCGAACAGGCCTTCACCGAGGGGGAAGAGGTCTTCGCGCGGCTGTTCGCCGCTCGGGCCGGCGCGGCGCTCTCCGCCGCGCACCTGTACACGGAGCAGGCCGCCATCACCTCCACCCTGATGCGGGAACTGCTGCCGCCCGTACTGCGCACCGTGCACGGCGTGGAGTACGCGGGCAGCTACCGCTCCGCCAAGGACCACGAGCGGATCGGCGGCGACTTCTACGACGTGCACCCCGGCGACGACCCGACCCGGGAGACGTTCGTCGTCCTCGGTGACGTGGCCGGCAAGGGCCTGGAAGCGGCCGTGCTGACCGGCAAGATCCGCAACACGCTGCACGCGCTGCTGCCGCTCGCCGACGACCACGAGCGGGTCCTGCACCTGCTCAACGGCGCGCTGCTCACCTCGCACCACACCCGGTTCGCGACGCTGGTGCTGGCCTCGGTACGGCGCCGGGCCGGCCGGGTGCGGCTGCGGCTGACCAGCGCGGGGCACCTGCCGCCGCTCATCGTCCGCCAGGACGGCACGGTGGAGGAGGTGCCCACCCGGGGGACGCTGGTGGGGGCGCTGCCCAGCGTGAACGCCGACACGGTCGAGGCGGTGCTGCAGCCGGGCGAGACGTGCCTGCTGTACACCGACGGCATCACCGAGGCGCGCGGCGGGCCACTGGGGGACGAACTCTTCGGGGAACAGCGCCTCAAACGGGCCCTGGCGGAGTGCGCCGGGCTGCCCTCGGAGGCGGTGGTGGAGCGCGTCCAGATGCTGGCCGCGCAGTGGCTGCGGTCCGGCCGTCACGACGACATGGCCACGATCGCCGTCAGCGCCCCGAGGACCGGACCGCTGACGATCGTCGGCGGACACGCGGACGGGAAGAACAGCAGGAGGAACGGGTGAATCACCCCGCCATGTCAGCCGAGTTGCGGGACCGGCTCTGGCACGCGGTAGCGCTCGGCGACGAACACGCGGCGGTCGACGTCGTCCACGACGGGCTGGCCGACGGCGCGGACCGCGAGACGCTGCTGATGGACGTGATCGCGGCCGTGCAGGAGCGGGTCGGCGTCGAGTGGGCCGCCGACCGGATCACGGTGGCGCAGGAGCACGCCGCGACCGCCATCAACGAGCGGGTCGTCGCCGCCCTGGTGCACCGCCGGTCGTCGGAGGCGGCGCGCCCGGCGCACCGGGGCCGGGTGACGGTCGCCTGCGTGGACGGCGAGTGGCACGCCTTCCCGGCGCGGCTGGTCTCCGAGGTGCTGTCGCTGCGCGGCTGGCGGGTCGACTACCTCGGCGCCCAGACCCCGACGCCGCACCTGGTCGCGCACCTGCACCACACTGTGCCCGACGCGGTCCTGCTCTCCGGGTCGATCACGACCCATCTGCCCACGGCACACGCCGCGATCACCGCCTGCCAGGCCATCGGGGTGCCGGTGCTGGCCGGCGGCCGTGCCTTCGGCCCCGATGGCCGCTACGCCCGCGCGCTGGGCGCGGACGCGTGGGCCCAGGACGCCCGGGGCGCCGCGGACGTGCTGGCGGCGGGGCTGTCCCGGCCGGACCCGGCGGTGGCGCGACAGGCGGTGGACGACCTGCCGCACCTGTCCGACCAGGAGTACACGATGGTCGTCAGGAGCCACGGCCGGCTGGTGAGGCAGACCCTGGCCGACCTGGAGGCGGCGTTCCCGGCGATGCGCGGGTACGACGCCGCCCAGCGCGAGCGCACGGCGGAGGACATCGCCCACATCGTCGACTTCCTCGCGACCGCGCTGTACGTCGACGACGCCGGGGCCTTCGTCGCGTTCCTGGACTGGACGGCGGACATCCTGGAGGCCAGAAACGTTCCCGCCCGGTCGCTCGTCACCGGTCTCGACCTCCTCGCCGGTCAGCTCCGCGACTTCCCCCGTACCCTGGATCTCCTCCGCGAGGGGGCCGCCGCGCTCGGCAGCCGTCCCGCCCGTCCTGTCCCCGGCCCCCACACCCGCGCATGACGCAGCACACGACCACCGAACTGTCCCTGACGATCATCGGCGAGCCGACCGCGCTGACCGTGCGCGTCGCCGGCGAGCTGGACCACGAGACCTGCGAGGAGCTGGTCGAGACCGTCACCGCCTGCCTCGGCCGGTCCGCCCGGCTGCGGGACGTGCGGCTGGACTTCCACGACCTGGAGTGGATCGATTCCTCGGGTCTGGCGGCCCTGCTGATGGTCCACCGCCGCACCAGCGCCGCCGGTGCCACGCTCCATCTGGACGACCGGCCGCGGGTGCTGGAGCGCATGCTGCAGATCACCAACGTCCTGGACCACCTCACCGCTCCCGCCGCGTCCGCCGAGGCGCGCAGCGACGGGATGAGCGGGGCGGGGACGAGCTGACCCGTCAGCCGGCCGACCGGCCCCGGCCGACCCGTCAGCCGGCCGACCGGCCCTGCTGGGAGAGCACCTTGTCCGTCATGTCGGTGACCTGGGTGGACGGCGGCGCCTCGGCGTCGACCTCGGTGCCGAAGTCGGTGAACTCCGTCACCGTGCGGACCTTCACCCGCTGCGCGGAGGACGACCCGTCGGAGGACGGGCTCGCCGCCGGTGCCTCGACCGTCATGTCGATCTGCTGGCGCCGGATGCGGCCCTCCTCGTCCAGCCAGACGTCCATGGGCAGACTCTCGCCGACCTGCTCACGCAACCGGTCGCCGCCGGGCAGTTCCGCGACGTCCACGGAGACGCGGTAGCGGGTCGTCTCCACCCCGCCGACCTGCTCGGTCCCGGTCTCCTCGACGTCCTTCTCGGTGATGGCCCTGGCGTACGCGGCGGTCTGCGCCGGGTCGCCGATGCCCTGGGCGTCCACGCCCTGCGCGGCGGCGGCCTTCTTGAGGTCGATCTTGACCCAGGGCTTGCCGCCGGTCTGCTCCTCGGTGCCCTTCGGGAGCTTCTGGTAGAGGACGTCGTCCACCACGCGCTGTTCGATCTTCTGCCCGGCGGCGCTGACGGTCATGGTGCTGTCGCCCTCGTCGAGGTCGATGGCGCCCTTGCCGCCGGCGCTGATCGACTGTCCCTGGGCGGCGGTGGTCACCTTGAGCGTCATCCGGGCCGTACCGGACTCCGCGGTCCTGTCGTACGCGGCGCGTACCGCCGCGGCGCCCTGCTCCCCGCCGTTCCCGCCCACGCTCGCGCTCCCGCTCGCACTCCCACTTGCGCTCCCGCTCGCGCTCGCCGACGAGCCGGCGACCTTGCCGTCGCCGTCCGCGTCCCCGTCGCTTCCGCAAGCGGTCAGAAGGGTGCCGGCCAGAACTCCGGCGACGCCGACCGTACCCATCCGGAACGCCTTACCCGCTCTCGTCATACGTCGTCCGCTCCCCTGTGTCCCTTGTCGGTCGGTTTCCGCGGTTCCGGGTGCCCGGAGCCTCACAGGAAACACCCGGAAGATCCGGAACTCGCGGGTCCGCCGGGTGAGCTGACGGAGCATCAGGCATGGCGGGCGCTCGGCGGCGACGTCGCGGCACCTCTTCGCGACGGTCAAGCCCAGGCAAACTGTACAGGCTGAACTGTACAGGGCTACCTGTCGAAATCTACGGTGGAACCATGAGCGACGATCCGAAAGCCCCGCCGACGCGAGACCCCCGCACCGCGCCGCAGGACGCGGGGAGCGGCGCACCGGCGGGACGCTTCGACCGCGGGCTGATTCCCCCGATGGTCCTCGGCTCGGTGCTCAACCCGATCAACTCCACGATCGTCGCCGTCGCCCTCGTGCCCATCGGCGCCGCTCTCGGGGCGCCGCCCTCGCAGACGGCCTGGCTGGTCTCCGCGCTGTACCTGGCCACGGCCCTGGGCCAGCCGGTGGTCGGCCGGCTGATCGACCTCTTCGGTCCCCGCCGGCTGTTCCTGATCAGCACCTCGCTGGTGGGTATCGCCGGGCTCGCCGGCACCCTGGCGCCGAACCTGGGCGTGCTGATCGCCGCCCGGGTGCTGCTGGGGTTCGGCACCTGCGCCGGCTATCCGGCCGCCATGGCGCTGCTGCGCAGCGAGGCCGACCGCACCGGCGTGGACAGTCCGGCCGGTCTGCTGACCGTCCTCGCGGTGGCCAACCAGACCGTCGCGGTGATCGGCCCCTCGCTCGGCGGGCTGCTGATCGCGGTGGGCGGCTGGCGCGCCACCTTCGCCGTGAACATCCCGCTGTCGGTGGCCGCGGTGCTGCTGGGCGCGGTGCGGCTGCCGAAGGGGGAGCGGGCGCGCCGCACCGGCGGCGGGCGGGTGACGGCCGAGCTGGACCTGCCGGGCATGGCCCTGTTCGCGGCGACGCTCGTGACGCTGCTGCTCTTCCTGATGAACCCCCACGCGGACGCCTGGTACCTGCCGGTGGCCGGTGCGGTCGCGGGCGGCGCGTTCGCGGTGCGGGAGCTGCGCGCCGGGGTGCCGTTCATCGACCTGCGGGTGCTCGCCGGCAATCTGCCGCTGCTGGCGACCTACGCCCGCGCGCTGGTGGCGTACGTGGTCTCGTACGCGTTCCTGTACGGCTTCACCCAGTGGGTCGAGGAGGGCCGCGGGCTCTCCCCGTCACAGGCCGGTCTGGTGCAGCTGCCGCTCTTCCTGACGGGTCTCGTCGTCGCGGCGCTCACCGGCCGCCGCGCGGGGGTGCGCGGCAAGCTGCTGACCGGTGCCGTCGGGCAGCTGGCCGCCTGCGCGCTGATCCTGACGCTGGACTCCCGCAGCCCCGTCTGGACGCTGCTGCTGGTCGCGCTGGTCTGCGGTGTGCCGCAGGGGCTGAACAACCTGGCGTTGCAGAACTCCGTCTACCACCAGGCCGACCCGGAGCGGACGGGCTCCTCCGCCGGTCTGCTGCGTACGTTCATGTATCTGGGCTCGATGGTCGCCTCGGCCGCGACCGCCGCCGCGTACGGCACGCACGCGGGCACCGGCGGCCTGCACGAGCTGGCGTGGTTCATGCTGGGCTCGGGGACGGTGTTCCTGCTCCTGACCGTCCTCGACCGGGGGTTGCGCCACGTCGGCGTCCGGCCCGGCGCCGCGTAGGCTCCGCGTCGGCCGGGACGACGTACTCGCCGTTCAGTCGTGCGGGGCCGCGCCGGTGACCCGGTGGTCCGCGTGCGAGAGGGCCTCCAGGACCAGGCGGCGCAGGTGTCCGTCGCCGAGGCGGTAGTGGATGTGCCGGCCCTCTCGGCGGGTGCTCACCAGTCCGGCCAGGCGCAGCTTGGCCAGGTGCTGGCTGACGGCCGTGCGCGAGGCGTCGCACCGCTCGGCCAGGGTGCCCACGTCGGACTCGCCCTGGGCGAGCAGCCACAGCAGGTGCAGCCGGGTGGCGTCGGAGAGCATCGCGAAGACGCCGGTCGCCTCGGCCAGCCGGGCGCTGTCGGGGGCGCGCAGGTGCGCGTCGTTCGCTGGTGACACGGAGCCGCTCTCGGACATGGCCACAGCCTAGGCCAGCACATCACGGCATTCACGTGCGCATGTGCGCACATGAAAGCTACGCTCTCCGTATGTCCACCGTCCTGCGCCACCGCGTCTACCGCCGCCTCCTCACCGCTCAGGTCCTCGCCCTGACCGGCACGGGACTGGCCACCGTCGCGCTGGCGCTGCTCGCGCACGACCTCGCGGGCGCCGGTGCGGGGTCGGTGCTGGGCACGGCGCTCGCGATCAAGATGGTGGCGTACGTGGCACTGGCCCCGTTCGCGGGCGCGGTCGCCGCCCGGCTGCCGCGCCGGGCGGTCCTGATCGGGGCCGACCTGGTCCGCGCGGGGGTGGCGCTCGTCCTGCCGTTCGTCGGCGAGGTCTGGCAGGTGTACGTGCTCGTCCTCGTGCTCCAGTCCGCGTCGGCGGTGTTCACCCCGACGTTCCAGGCCGTCGTGGTCGAGGTGCTGCCCGACGAACGCGACTACACGCGCGCGTTGTCGCTGTCCCGGCTCGCCTACGACCTGGAGAGCCTGCTCTCCCCCGTGCTGGCCGCCGCGCTGCTGGCCGTCGTCGGCCACGACCGTCTCTTCACCGGCACGGCGCTCGGGTTCCTCGCCTCGGCCGCGCTCGTCGACTCCGCCGCCCTGCCGCGCGGGACGGCCGGACGCGTCCGGTCCACGGGCGCCGCCGAGGGGATCCGCCTCTTCGTCCGCGTCCCGGCGCTGCGCGCGCTGCTCGCCCTCAACCTGGCGGTCGCCGCCGCGAGCGCCGTGGTCACCGTCAACTCCGTCGTCTACGTCACCGGCCTCATGGGACGTTCCGTGAGCGACCTGCCGCTCGCGCTCGGGGCGTACGGCGCGGGCTCGATGGCCGTGGCCCTGGCACTCCCCCGGCTGCTGGAACGGGTGCCGGACCGGACGGTGATGCTGGGCGGCGCGGTGGCGCTGGTCGTCGTCTTCGCCGGGCTCGGGGGTGTGACGGCCGCGCGCGCCGGTGACTGGCGCTGGCCCGCGCTGCTGGCGGTGTGGGCGGCGTTCGGCGCCGCGTGCGCGGCGGTGCTCACCCCGGTAGGGCGGCTGGTGCGGCGCGCGGCCCCGGAGCGGGAACGGGCGGCGGCGTTCGCGGCCCAGTTCTCGCTGTCGCACGCGTGCTGGCTGCTGACGTATCCGCTGGCCGGCTGGGTGGGCGCGACGGCCGGTCTCGGCACGGCGGTGACCGCGCTGGGCCTGCTCACGACGGTCGCCGCGCTGACCGCCGTACGCCTGTGGCCGGTCCACGGCGTACACGTCCACGCGGATCTGCCGCCCGGTCATCCGCACCTGAGGGACGCCCGCCGCGTCGCGGCGGGGTGGCGCCACCACCACGCGCCGGCGGCGGACGGCTCGCACGCGCGCGTGTGAGCCGTCCGCCGCCCGCTGTCGCCGTCTCAGGTGGCGCGGGCCACCCGGAGGGTGAGTTCGTAGTCGCCGTCACCGTCGGTGAAGCGGCGGGTCACATTGAACGAGGAGCCGACGTTGGGCAGCTGCTTGGCGACGACCGCGCGGTTGAAGACGAACGTCTGGTCCGCGATGTGGTCGTCGTCGAGGAAGCCCAGCAGCCACACCACGACGGCGCCGACGCCGGCCGTGACCGCGCCGATCCAGGCGGCGACGCCCGAGGCCGCCAGCACCCCGGCGGCGGCGGCGAAGGCCGCGGCGACGCCCTTGCGGATGTCCTCCGCGTTGCCCTCGTCGTGTTCCCAGAGGGAGACCAGCGAGCCGATCTCGGTGTCGGGGAGCGGCTGGGCGGCGCAGTTCTGGCCCCAGACGCAGCCGTCGGTGGAGGTGAAGTTCCGCGTCTCGCCGCCGTCGACGTCACCGAAGATCTGCGACCGGGTGGTGACGGTGACCCCGCTGCCGAGCGAACCGAAGATCCAGTACGGCTCGTTGGACGGGTCGAAGATGCTGTCCGTCTGCCGGTCGATGCAGCGGAACGACGTCGCCTTGATGCTGATCCGCGCCTCCGGCGGCGCCGCCGTGCGCGGGACCGCCGCCTCCGGGTCCACCGCCACCGTCATCGCCGTGGCGTGCTCGCGCAGCAGCGCCCGGGAGGGCAGCGGGAAGTCCGACAGCGACGCGGTGCCGGCGTGGATCGCCGGTACGTCGAGCTGGGTGACGGTCGGCATCGACAGGACGGACTGGACGATGGCCGGGGCGTCCTTGGCCAGGTCGCGCAGGGAGTAGGACTGCTTGACGTCGAGCTGCGCGAACCGCTTCGGGAACAGCTCGTCGCGCAGTTGCCGCGGCATCCGCTGGTCCGCGCCGCCGTGCTGGCGGATCTGCTCGTCGGTGACGCCGTTCTTGCGGAAGGCCGACACGATGGCCTGTTCCAGGTCGGTGAGCTGCGCGCCCTCAGCGGACTTCGCGCAGCTGTGGAGCACGAGGGCCAGCAGCCAGTTGCGGTCGGGGGTCGCCGCGAGCTTCTTCCGCAGCGGGGCTCCCCTGCCCCGGTTGTTCACGAGGTCGTCGAGCACACGGTCCGTCGGTCGAGGTGCCATGTCGGGTGCCCCCTTGTCGCTGAACGCCGTTGTCCCGCGTCCGAAAAGTGCACCGTCCTGCCGTACGCGGGCGGCGTCAACGCGCTCGTCCGGGTCGTACGACCGGGCCCGGCACGGTGCCGGAACCGTGCCCTCATGCGCCTGCCGTAGCGGCGTCAGCGCTGTGCAGGAGGGCGCCGGGCGTCGGTGAGGGAGGAGCCGTGAGGGTGGCAGGGTTGTCCGTGCACGGGTGCGGCAACGGAGCGAGCGAGGAGTCTTGCGGTGGGACACGACGGTCCGGACGGACGGGACGGGTGGGACGAGTTCTACGCCGGGGGCGGCTCCTTCCGGCCGCCGACGGACGCGGAGCGGCGGCTGCTGGCGGAGCACGTGCCCGCGCCGGAGGGCGGCGGCCTCGCCCTGGACGTCGGCTGCGGCCTCGGCGGTCTCGCCCGCCACCTGGCCGGGGCGGGGTACGAGGTCGACGCCGTGGACCGCTCGGCCGCGGCCCTGGCCAGGGCCGCGGAGGAGGCCGGGGAACACGGCCCGGCCGCGCGGACGGTGCGGTACCTGCCGCACGACATCGAGCGGGACCCCTGCGAGGACCTGCCGCGTCCGGCGTACGACCTGATCGTCTTCCGGCTCTCCTGGGCCTTCGTGCGCGACCGCACCCGGGTGGCGCGGCGGCTGCGGGAGCGGCTGCGGCCGGGCGGCGCCCTCTGTGTGATCACCCCGCTCGCGGCGGACGTACCGGAGGACCGGCGGGGCATCGCCCTCGACGAGGAGGAGATCGGGCTGCTCGGCGCGGGCTGGCGGAGCGTCGGCCGGTACGACGCGGACGGCCTCGCCCTCGTCGTCCTGCGCGACCCGGCCCCGGCCCCGCCGGTCTGGGCCGCGCGGGGCAGGCCCGCGCCGCACGCGCTGACCGGGGCCGGTGTCGTCGTCACCGACCCCGCGGGGCGCGTCCTGCTGGGCTGGTCCACGCGCGGCGTGTGGGAGCTGCCCGGCGGCAGGACCGACGCCGGGGAGGACTTCGCCGCCGCGGCGGTGCGGGAGCTGGCGGAGGAGACGGGGCTGCGGGCGGAGCCCGGCGCGGTGCGGCTGCTCGCCCTGCTGCTGGACTCCGTCGATGCCATGCCCCGGGTGACGGCGGCGGTGCACGTACCCCGGTGGAGCGGGGAACCGGCCGTGACCGAGCCCCGGCTGATCCACCGCTGGGAGTGGCACGAGCCGGCGGACCTGCCCGCGCTGGGGCGGCCGCTGTTCACACCGAGCGCGCACGTCCTCGACACCTACCGGCCCGGTCTGTTCCCGGGTCTGCCCGCCGTCCACCGTTATCCCCTCGCGCCGGGCGGCCCCGCTCGAACGGACCGCCCCGGGGATGCCCCTTCCGCATGACACCGCGCCGTACCGGGGCACCCCTGAGGCCCGCCGTCCGTTCTCACCTGCGGAAGGTCGGATGCCGGCCGCAGGGGCCGGCAGCGGAGAGGAAGATCCGAGATGAACCACCAGAAGGTGCGCGATCTGATGAGCGACGCCGTGGTCCGCGTCCAGCGCGGCACGCCGTTCAAGGAGATCGCCCACCTGCTGCAGGAGTACGACATCACCGCCGTGCCCGTCGTGGACGCGGACGACCGTCCCGTGGGGGTGGTGTCGGAAGCGGACCTCCTGCAGAAGATCTGGGGCGGCGACGAGGACGGCGTGCCGGGGCCGCCCGGCGCGGCCAAGGCGTCGGCCACGGACGCCGCGGGGCTGATGACGTCCCCGGCGCTCTGCGCCCGCGAGGACTGGAACGTGGTGGACGCGGCCCGGGTGATGGCCCGCCAGAACATCAAGCGGCTGCTGGTCGTGGACTCCGGGGAGCGGCTGATCGGGGTGGTGAGCCGCAGCGACCTGCTGCGGGTGTTCCTGCGCAAGGACCGGGAGATCCGGACGGAGATCATCGAGGAGGTCCTGCTCAAGACCCTGGGACTGGCCCCCTCGGCCGTGCAGGTGGACGTGGTGCACGGCCACGTGGTCCTCACCGGCCGGCTCCCGGAGCACGTGCCGGCCGCCCGGCCGGAGGAGCTGTGCCGGCACGTCGACGGCGTCGTCGCCGTGGAGTTCAGGACGGCGGGCGACGCGGAGACGGCCCGCTGACGGATACGGCCGGTGCCGTCGGGGCGCGCCGCCCGTCCGGCCGCGCGTGGGATGCGGCGCGGCGGCGCGGGCGGTCGGATGGGACGCGTGCGCAGACCCATAGCCGTGGCGGACGGCCGCTTCCGCCTGCTCGCGTCGGGCAGTTTGCTCGCCGCACTGTCCATCCTGTCCCCTCTCCTCACCGTCCCGGCGTCGGCCGGTGACACCCCCGACCGCGGTGCCGGTGACACACCGGTCCGCGGCACCGCCCACATGGGCATGGGCGTCCTGGCCCACGACGGCGAGCACGGGCGTCCCGTCCCCGGCGCCCGAGCCGCCCAGACGGAGGGCGTGGACGTCTCCAGCCACCAGGGCGTCGTCGACTGGCCGACCCTGTGGAACAGCGGGGTCAAGTGGGCCTATGTGAAGGCCACCGAGGGCACGTCCTACACCAACCCCGAGTACGGCCGGCAGTACGGCGGTTCGTACGACGTCGGCATGGTCCGCGGCGCGTACCACTTCGGGACGCCGGACACCGCGGGCGGTGCCGCGCAGGCCGACTGGTTCGTCGACCACGGCGGGGCATGGGCCGAGGGCGGCCGGACGCTGCCGGGCGTCCTCGACATCGAGTGGAACCCGTACGGGTCGTCCTGTTACGGCCGGACGCCGGGTCAGCTGGTGTCGTGGATCCGTGACTTCGTGGACCGCTACAAGGCGCGTACGGGGCGTGCCGCGGTGATCTACACCTCCACCAGCTGGTGGAAGCAGTGCACCGGCGACAGTGACGCGTTCGGGGCCAATCCGCTGTGGATCGCCCGGTACGCCAGCACGCCGGGGACCCTGCCCGCCGGATGGACGAAGCACACCATGTGGCAGTACACCTCGACGGGGCCGACGGTCGGCGACCACGACCGGTTCAACGGGACGCTGGATCAGCTGACCGAGCTGGCGGCGGGCTGACCGCGGGCTGACGGGGGCCGCCGCCGGTGGGGGCCGGCGGCGGCACCGCGCCGTCAGACCTGCGCGCCCGCGCCGGTCCGTTCGCCGCTCTCCGTCCAGTACGTGCCGTACTTCGCGGCCAGCGCCGCCGCCTCGGGGGGCGTCAGCAGGCGTACCGGCCGGTCGCCGAGGAGCAGCGAGAGGGCGCAGGTCTCCTCGACCTCGACGGCGGCCTCGGCGGCGGCGGCCAGTGAGCCGGCCGCGACGACGGGCCCGTGGTTCTGGAGCAGGGCGGCGCGGCAGGGGAACGGCAGCCGCTCCAGGACGTCGGCCTGGGCGGGGTCGCCGGGCGGGGCGTAGGGCAGCAGGGGTATCTGCCCGACCCGCATGACGAAGTAGGGGGTGAGCGGGGGCAGGGCGCTCAGCTCGGACCAGGGGGCGCGGCAGGAGGCGGCCGCGGCGTGCCGGGAGTGCAGGTGGACGACGGCCCGGGTGTCGCTCTCGCGCCGGTAGAAGGCGAGGTGGAGGGGGAACTCCTTGGACGGCCTCGGGCCCGCGACGTGGCCGCCGTCGAGGTCGAGGACGCAGAGCGCGTCGGGGTCGAGGGCGGCCAGGTCGGCGCCGGTCGGGGTGATGAGGACG
This sequence comes from Streptomyces sp. CRN 30, assembly GCF_034105845.1. NCBI lineage: Bacteria > Bacillati > Actinomycetota > Actinomycetes > Kitasatosporales > Streptomycetaceae > Streptomyces > Streptomyces sp. CRN 30. The sequence goes on from NZ_JAVRHI010000447.1 coordinate 19,672, forward strand.
CGGTCGCCGTCGCGGACGCTGACGTTGCCCGAGGAGCCGGGGCTGAGCCCCAGTCCGGCGAGGTGGGCCGCCGTCGCGGCGAGTTCCTGCGCGGCGGCGGTCATACGAGCTGCTCCCATGCCTGAGTGAAGATGTCGGTGTCCCCGAAGTTGCCGGACTTCAGGGCGAGGTCGACGGTGTGGCCGGTGCCGGCCGGGCGGACCTCGGTGCGGGCCCAGGCGACGCCGGGGGCGATGGGCGCGCCGATGCCGAGGGTGCGGGCCTTCAGGGCGGTGACGACCGCGCCCGAGGTCTCCCCGCCGGCCACCAGCATCCGCCGGGCGCCCGCCTCGACGAGGGCGACCGCGCAGGCGGCCAGCGCCCGTTCGACCAGTGTGGCGGGGGGTTCGGCGCCCTCGGGGGTGTCGGTCTCGACGTCCTCCAGGGTGGCGACGGCGTAGATCAGAGGGGGCTTGCCGGGGTCGGTGGCCCAGTGGTCGCGGACGAACGCGGTGAGGTCGGCGACGGTGGCGTCGAAGTCGGCGCGCAGCCGGGCGAGGTCGAGCCGGCGGTGCGGGAGCCGGCCGAGGGCGTGGGCGACCTGGCCGCGGGTGGCGGCGGAGGCGCTGCCCGCGAGGACGACGCCCGGGTCGCCGGGGACGGACGCGGGCCGGGCGCGGGCCTCTCCCGCGTGCGGCCCTGTGAGGCCGACCGCGAGCCCCGCCGCGCCGGTGATCAGGCCGAACTCCTCGGTGGCGGCGGCGACGACCGTGAGGTCCGTGTCGTCGACGGCGTCGACGACGGTGAGCGCGTCGGTGTGCTCGGGGCCGGCGAGGGCGGTGCGCAGGGCCTCCGCGCCGGCCCGGACGGTGTCGAGGCCGATCCGGGTGACGGGGTGCGTGGTCTGCGGTGCGAGCAGCGCCTGGAGGCGGGAGTCCAGCATCGGGGTGAGCGGGTGGTGCCGCATGGGGCTCTCGTCGAGCAGGTCGTCGTGGACGAAGAGCCGGCCCCGGTAGACGGTGCGGCCGGTCGCAGGGAAGGACGGAACCACTACGGTGCGCCGCTCGCCGAGCGCCTCCAGCAGGGCGTCGGTGACCGGTCCGATGTTGCCGCGCGGGGTGGAGTCGAACGTGGAGCAGTACTTGAAGTAGAAGCGCCGGCAGCCGAGCGCGCGCAGGGCGTCGAGCGCGCGCAGCGAGACGCCGACCGCTTCCTCGACCGGGGTGGTTCTGGACTTCAGGGCCACGACCACGGCGTCCCACTCGTCCGGGTCGGCGAGGGCGGCGGCCTCGTCCGCCCCGACGGCGACGACGGTCCGGAAGCCGCGCGCCACCAGCATGGTGGCCAGGTCGGTCGCGCCGGTGAAGTCGTCTGCGATGGCCCCGAGGGTCGGCATCAAGCCTCCTGCGTTGGTACTGCGTCCGGCGCGGCCCGCACGGCCCGCCGTGATGATCTGTGAAATTATGTTACCAGACTTTACGCAGGTGAGATCTGGTGATACACGTTGTTCACCGCAGCTTCTTGACCGCGCGTTCTCGGCACCGTCGCCCCGGCTTCCCGCCGCTCCGGCATCCGTCGCTCAAGAACCGGCCTGCACGAGAAGCACAGACACTGCCTTGCGCGCTCATTCAGGAGGGCACCCATGAACCTGCATCACTTGTTCGCCGACACCGGCGACCGGACGGTGCGGTACGCACTGAGCGGGGCCGGCGGCGGGTTCGCGCGGACCCTCCTGGCCCAGACCCGGCGGCTGCCCGGCCTCGTCCCCGCGGTCCTCTGCGACCGGGACCTCCCCCGGCTGCGCGCCATGCTCAAGGAGCTGGGACACCGCGACGAGGAACTGACCGACTGCGCCGACGCCGCGGCCGTCGCCGCCACCGCCGCCCGCGGCGGGATCGCGCTGGTCGCCGACGCGGAGCTGCTCACCGCGGCGCCCTGGGACATCCTCGTGGAGGCCACCGGCTCCCCGGCGGACGGCCTCGCCATGGCCGAGCGGGCGCTGACCGACGGCCGCCACGTGGCGATGGTCAGCAAGGAGGTCGACTCGGTCTCCGGCCTGTACCTGGCGGGCCTCGCCGAGGAGCGCGGCCTCGTCTACACCACCGCCGACGGTGACCAGCCCGCCAACCTCATCTCCCTGGTCACCTGGGCCGAGCTGCTCGGCCTCGACGTCGTGGCGATCGGCAAGTCCACCGAGTACGACCTGGTGTACGACCCCGAGGCCGGCACGGTCACCCAGCTCGACACCACCGTGCCCGCGGCGGAGCTGTCCGCCCTCCTCGGCCTCGGGGAGGACGTGCGCGGCACGCTCGACGCCCGCGCCGCCGCCGTGGCCGCGCTGCCGACCGGCGCCACCGCCGACTACTGCGAGATGGCCGTCGTCGCCAACAACACCGGTTTCCGCCCGGACACCGAGCTGCTGCACTACCCCGTCGCGCGCATCGCCGAGCTGGCCGACATCTACCGCCCGCGCGAGGAGGGCGGTGTGCTGCGCCGCACCGGCGCCGTGGACGTCTTCAGCGCGCTGCGGCTGCCCGGCGAGGCGTCCTTCGCGGGCGGTGTCTTCGTCGTCGTGCGCACCGACGACCCGGTGACCTGGGAGACGCTGCGCGTCAAGGGCCACGTCGTCAGCGCCGACGGCCGGTACGCCGCGGTGTACCTGCCGTACCACCTGATGGGCGTCGAGACACCGGTCAGCCTGCTCTCCGCGGTCCTGCACGGCCGCCCCTCCGGTGGCACCGATCCCCGCTCGTACGCCGTCCTCGCCGGACGCGTGCGCGAGGAGCTGCCCGCCGGGACCGTCCTGGCCATGGGCGGCCACCACCACGACGTCACGGGCGTCCAGGCCGTGCTGCTGCGCGGCGAGGAGGCCCCCGAGGACATCGCGCCGCTCTACCTCGCCGCCCACGCCACGCTCGCCCGGCCGGTGGCCGCCGGTGAGCTGATCCGGGTGGCCGACCTCGCCGACCCCGACGCCGGGCTGCTGCGCGCCTGGCGGGCCGGCCGCGCCGCGCGCGGCTGCCCGGACACCGCCGAAGGGACCACCACCTCGTGAGTACCGACCTCCAGCACCTGCTCCTCGGGGTCGGCTCCGTCGTCGTCCTCGTCCTGCTGATCACCAAGGCCAGGCTCCACCCGTTCCTGGCGCTCGGCCTCGCCGCCCTCGGACTCGGCGTCGCGGCGGGCATCGCCCCCGCCCGTGCCGTCGAGGCGTTCCAGGGCGGGTTCGGCGACGCCCTCTCCAGCAGCGGTCCGACCATCGGTCTGGGCACTCTGCTGGGCGGCATCCTGCTCGGCTCCGGCGGCGCCGACCGGATCGCGACCGTGTTCATCGGCTCCCGGCCGGTCCAGTGGATCCCGGCCGCCATCACGGCCGCCGCGCTGCTGATCGGCATGCCGCACCTGTTCGACGTCAGCTTCGTCATGCTGGTGCCGCTCGTGTACACCGTCGCCAAGCGCAGCAACACCCACCTGCTCTGGGTGGGTCTGCCGATGGCCGCCGGCCTCTACGTCTCGCACGGCCTGCTGCCCCCGCACCCCTCCCCCACCCTGGCCGTCACCGCCTACGGCGCCAACACCGGCCTGACCATCCTGTGGGGTCTGGTCATCGGCATCCCGATGGCCGTGCTCACCGGGCCGGTGCTGACCAAGCTGGTCAGCCGGTGGTTCGGCCCCGCGCCCGACCTGGACAAGGGTCCCGTGCAGTCGGCCACGGTCGAGCCCGAGCACCGCCGCAAGCCGGCCTCGTTCGCGCTGGCGATGATCACCGTGCTGCTCCCGCCGGGCCTGATGCTCATCGGCACGCTCGGCACCGCCAACACGGCCGAGGGCACCCTGCCGTACCAGTTCTTCGACGCCTGCAACAACTCGGTGCTGTCGCTGCTCGCGGCCGTGGTCTTCGCCTTCTTCGCGCTCGGCGTGCGCTCCGGCTTCGGTCTCGGCCAGCTCCAGAAGATGGCGGCGAAGGGCCTCGGGCCGGTCGGCGCGATCATCCTGATCCTGGGCGCCGGCGGCGGTTTCAAGGCGATGCTGACGGAGACCGGCATCGACCAGCTGATCTCCGACTACGCCGTGGACTGGGCGATACCCCCGCTGCTGCTCGGCTGGCTGGTCGCCGCGCTGCTGCGGATCTGCCTGGGCTCGGCCACCGTGGCGACGGCCGCGGCCACCGCCATCGTGGCGCCGCTGCTCGCCGCCTCCCCCGGCACCTCGCCGGAGCTGATGGTGCTGGCCACGGCATCCGGCGCGGTGATGCTGTCGCACGTCAACGACTCCGGGTTCTGGCTGTTCAAGGAGTACTTCCAGCTGTCGGTGGCGCAGACGTTCCGCACCTGGACGCTGATGCTGTCGCTCCAGTCGCTGCTCAGCCTCGGCGGTGTGCTGCTGCTCAGCACGTTCGTCCACGGCTGACGCCGCGAGCCGGTGACGGTCCCCGGACCGTCACCGGCATGATCATCGGCTAACGTCAGCACGGTCGAGAGGAGAGGCAGACCATGACCGCGGACGGCGAGCACCCGCCGCTCATCCCCGACCAGCGCCGTGAGCAGTTGCTGAAGCACCTGCGGCGCGACGGGGTGCTGAGCGTCCAGCAGATCACCCGGCTGCTCGGGGTCTCGCACATGACGGTGCGGCGCGACATCGCCGAACTGGAGCGCAAGGGGCTGGTCTTCTCCGTCCCCGGCGGTGTGCGGATCGCCAGCACCATCCACAGCGAGCCCGGCTTCCTGGACAAGACCCAGGTCGATCAGGAGCAGAAGCGGGCCATGGCCGCCGAGGCGGCGCGGCTCGTGCAGGACGGGATGACCGTCTACCTCGACGCGGGCACCACCCTGCTGGCGATGGTGCCGGCCCTCACCCAGCTGCGGAGCCTGACGGTGGTCACCAACGACTTCACCACCAACGGCCTGCTGATGGAGGCCCCGCACCTGGACCTGGTGCACGTCGGCGGCCGGGTCGACGTCTCCAACCGCTCCAGCGTCGGCCGGCTCGCCGCCGACACCCTGCGCCGGCTCGCCCTGGACATCGCCTTCATCAGCACCAGCTCCTGGGACCTGCTGCGCGGCATCACCACCCCGTCCGAGTCGAAGGTGGAGGTCAAGCAGGCGGCCATGGCCTCGGCCGCGCACTCCGTCCTGGTGGCGGGCTCGTCGAAGTACGGCACCTTCGGCCGCTACCGGGTGGCGCCGCTGACCGCGTTCGACACCATCGTCAGCGACGCCGACCTGACCGGGGCGGCGGCGGAGGGCATCCGGGCGGGCGGGTCGTCCCTCGTCCTGGCCCGTCCCTGAGGGGCGCGCCAGGACGACCGGGAGGGGCGGTTTTCGGCCAAGACCCACCCAGTGCCACAGTGCCGGGCGGGACCCCCTGTCATGTCCGACGGATGATCAATAGCCTTGGGGCGTAAGCCCGTTACCGCCCCCAGGGAGTCCCATGTCCACGGCTCAGCAGGTACCCGACATCCTCTCCCCCGAGTTCGCGGCCGACCCCTATCCGGCCTACCGGGTGATGCGTGAGAGCGCCCCGCTCATCTGGCACGAAGCCACCAACAGCTACATCGTCTCCCGGTACGAGGACGTCGAGCGCGTCTTCAAGGACAAGGCCGGCCAGTTCACCACCGACAACTACGACTGGCAGCTCGAACCCGTGCACGGCAAAACGATCCTCCAGCTCAGCGGCCGGGAGCACGCCGTGCGGCGGGCGCTGGTCGCACCGGCCTTCCGCGGCGCCGAACTGCAGGAGAAGTTCCTGCCGGTGATCGAGCGCAACTCCCGCGAGCTGATCGACGCGTTCCGGCACACCGGCTCCGCCGACATCGTCAGCGACTACGCGACCCGCTTCCCCGTCAACGTCATCGCCGACATGCTCGGCCTGGACAAGGCCGACCACGCGCAGTTCCACCGCTGGTACACGGCGGTCATAGCCTTCCTCGGCAACCTCTCGGGCGACCCGCGGGTCACCGCTGACGGGGAGCGCACCCGGGCGGAGTTCGCCGAGTACATGCTGCCCATCATCCGGCAGCGCCGGGAGAACCTCGGCGACGACCTGCTCTCCACGCTCTGCGCCGCCGAGGTCGACGGCGTGCGGATGAGCGACGAGGACATCAAGGCGTTCTGCAGTCTGCTGCTCGCCGCCGGCGGGGAGACCACCGACAAGGCGATCGCCGGTATCTTCGCCAACCTGCTCACCCACCCCGACCAGCTCGCCGCCGTCCGCGAGGACCGCTCGCTGATCCCGCGGGCCTTCGCCGAGACGCTGCGCTTCGCCCCGCCGGTCCAGATGATCATGCGGCAGTCGGCGACGGAGGTGGAGCTGAGCGGCGGCACGGTACCGGCCGGCGCCACCGTCACCTGCCTGATCGGCGCCGCCAACCGGGACCCGGAGCGCTACCGCGCCCCGGACAGCTTCGACCTCTTCCGGTCCGACCTGACCACGACGAAGGCGTTCTCCGCCGCCGCCGACCACCTCGCCTTCGCGCTGGGCCGGCACTTCTGCGTGGGCGCCCTGCTCTCCAAGGCCGAGGTGGAGATCGGCGTCGGCCAGCTCCTGGACGCCATGCCCGACATACGGCTGGCGGAGGGCTTCGACCCGGTGGAGCAGGGCGTGTTCACCCGGGGCCCGCAGTCGGTCCCGGTGCGCTTCACCCCCGTCGGCGCCTGAAGGAGGCACGGGCCCCGAAAGGGGCCCCACCGGGCCGGACTACTGCACCACCGGGGTGAACTCCACCGGCAGCGCCGTCAGCCCGCGCATCCAGATCGAGTCGCGCCAGGTCAGCTCCTCCGGCTCGACCGCCAGGACCAGGTCCGGCAGCCGCTCCAGGAGCGTCTCGACCGCCGTGCGCGCCATGACGTCGGCGAGCAGCGGCGCCGGATAGGGGCAGCGGTGCTCGCCGTTGCTGAACGACAGGTGCGCGGAGTTCTCGGCACCCACGTGCGACTCGGGCCAGATCTGCGGGTCGGTGTTGGCCGCGGCGATGCCGAGGACCACGCAGTCGCCGGCCCGGATCAGGCGTCCGCCGAGCTGGGTGTCGCGCACCGCCCACCGGCCGATGAAGTTCTGCGTGGGCGTGTCCAGCCACAGCACCTCGTTGAGGGCCTCGCCCACACTGAGCCGCCCGCCGGAGACGTTGACGGCGAACCGCTCGTCGGTCAGCAGCAGCCTGAGCGTGTTGCAGATCCAGTTGGCCGTCGGCTGCTGGGCCGCGGCGATGACGGAGATCAGGTCCTGCACGATCTCCTCGTCGGCGAGGCCCGCCGGGTGCTGGAGCATCCGGGAGGTGACGTCCGCGCCGGGCCGCTCCCGCTTCTCCTTCACCAGCTGCACGAGCCGCTCGCCCACCCGGCCGTACGCGGCCACCGGGTCGTCGCCCTCCGCCGCGTCCAGGGAGATCCGCAGGTCGTCGACGAGGTTCTGGGTGTCGCTGCCGGAGTGCGGCATGCCGCACATCTGGACCACGGCGATCATCGGCAGGGCGTGCGCGTAGGCGGTCATCAGCTCGGCCTCGCCGCTGCCGGCGAAGTCGGCGATGAGCCGGTCGGCGATCTGCCGGCACTCCCGGGCCAGTTCGAACTGGTCGACGCCCTCCAGCGCCTCGGTGATCACCCCGGCCCGCCGCTGGTGCTCCTCGCCCTCGGTGAACAGCACCGACGGCTGGTACCCGACGAACGGCATCAGCGGCCAGTCCGGCGGGATGTTCGGCCACTGGTTCCAGCGGCGGCAGTCCCGCGCGAACAGCTCGTCGTGGTTGGTGACGTAGGTCAGCTCGGAGTAGCCGAGGACCAGCCAGGCGGGGATGTCCCCGTCGAGGAGGACCGGCGCCACCGCGCCGTGCTCGCGGCGCAGCGACCGGTAGAGCTCGGACGGTGTCTGCTGGTACTCCAGACCGGCCAGGCGGATCGCGCCGCCGCCGTGGGCGGGGCAGCCCGGGGGCGGCGCGTCGGGCGAAGGGGATCCGGTCTCGGTCACGGTGTCGTCTCCCGGGCCATGGCGAGGGCGTACAGGTGGTCCACGAGGGTGATCAGGACGTCCTTGCCGGACCGTCTGACCCGTGCGTCGCACTCGATGAGCGGAACGTGGGCGGGCAGGGCGAGGGCCTGGCGGATCTCCTCCAGAGAGTGTCCGCCGGAGTCGTCGTCGAACCGGTTGACGGCCACCACGAACGGGGTGCCGTGGTGCTCCAGCCGGTCGATGGCGTACCAGGAGTCGTCCATGCGGCGGGTGTCGACGAGGACGACCGCGCCGAGGGTGCCGGAGAAGAGCCGGTCCCACAGGAACCAGAAGCGCTCCTGTCCGGGGGCGCCGAACAAGTAGAGCACCATGCGCTCGTTGAGGCTGATGCGGCCGAAGTCGAACGCCACGGTGGTGGTGGTCTTCGCGGCGACGCCGCTGGTCTCGTCGACTCCGACGCCGGCCTGGGTCATCACCTCCTCGGTGTTGAGCGGCCGTATCTCGCTGACGGAGCGGACCAGGGTGGTCTTGCCGACCCCGAACCCGCCGACGATGACGATCTTCAAGCCGGTCTCGGCGGCGTCGGCCAGCGGGACGTGGCCTGCGGGCAGCTCAGAGGTTGCGGAGCCCATGGAGCACCTCCTTGAGAAGGGCGGAGTCGGGGAGCGAGGCGACGGACGCGGCCGCGCGCGGGTGCCGGGCGGTGATCCGGCCCATGGCGAGGAGGTCGCCGAGCAGGATGCGCACCACAGTGATGGGCAGCCTCAGTTCCGCGGCGATCTCGACCACGGCGGTCGGGTGCCGGCACATCGTCAGGATGCGGGTGTGCTCGGACTGCATCCCGGCCGTCGGCTCGCTCTCCCGGACCACGAGGGTGACCAGGTCGAAGACGTCGTCGGCGCGGCTGCGGCCACCGGTGACGGTGTAGAGCCGGTCGGGGTCGCCGGTGTCGACGGGTTTGCGCGGGGTCATGAGGCGGCTCCCCCGGGTGCGGACCGGCGGGGTTCGGCGCGCAGGTGCTCGCCGATCTGCTCGACGAGTTCGGTCATCTGGTGGCCGACGACGCCGGGGTCGGCGTTCTCCTCGGCGATGACCGCGAGGTGCGCGCCCTGTCCGGCCTCGACGATGAAGAGCAGTCCGCCGTGGAACTCCGTCATGGAGTGGCGTACTCCCCCGGTGCCGTCCCCGAACTCGACGGAGGCGCCCTGGGCGAGGGCCTGGATGCCCGAACAGATCGCCGCCAGCTGGTCCGCCCGGTCGAGCGTGAGGTGTTCGGACCAGCACAGCTTCAGACCGTCCCGGGACAGGACGAGGGCGTGCCGGGTTCCCGGGGTGCGCTCCAGAAGGTTCTGCAGAAGCCAGGTGAGGCTGTTGTCGGTGGTCTGCATGGTGGTGATGGGACGGTGGTGCCCGGCTGACCGGTCACCGGCCCGTTCCTCCAATCTCACGTACGAAGGCAGGGAGTGGTGGGCGCCGAAGCCCCGGACGGGGCCGGGGGCCGGGGCTACGGAGCGGCCGGCGGCTCGGGCTCGGTGCGGCTGTCCGGCCCGGTGGTGTCCCTGCCGGACTGGCGTGCGCGGTGGAAGGCGCCGAAGCGGGAGCCCGCGTCGCGCACGGCGGAACGGTCCGGTGCGGTCGTGTCGGTGCCGGTGGCGTCCTTGCTCCGGCGTTCCTCGCGCTCGCGGTCGGCCTCGGCCATGGTCCGTCCGGGGCTGCGCACGGGCAGCCCGTTGGGTGTGTTGTCCACCGGGGTGCGGGGCGCTGCCGCCTGCCCGGGGACGGCGACGCGGGGCGTGGCCGGCGGGGGCGTCACGGCGGCGGGCTCCTCGACGGCGGGGGCGGACCCCGGTGACGTGGCGGCGGGCCGCGCGGGCGCGGAGGCGGTCGACGCCGTGGGCGCGGCGGGTTCCGCCGGGGTGGCGGCGGGCTCGGGCGTGGCCGCGGGTGCGGCGGTACGGCGCGGGGTGCGGGCCGGCGCGGGTTCCCGCTGCTGGGCGAGGAGCTGGCGGGGCAGCAGGACGACGACGCCGGTGCCGCCGCGGGAGGACGGGCGGTAGTTGACGCTGATGCCGTACTTGACGGCGAGCCGGCCCACGACCGCGAGGCCGAGCCGCGTCCCCTGGAGGGAGGCGAGGTCGGTGGTGCGTCCGGTGACCGACTCCTCGGCGCGGCGCATCGCGGCGGCGGCCATCTTCAGGCCGCTGTCCTCGATGGTGACGACGATGCCGGCGCTGCGCTCCTCGACGTAGACGTTGACCTCGTCGATCGGCGGGGAGAAGTTGGCTGCGTTGTCCATGAGTTCGGCGAGGAGGTGCATCACGCCCTCCGCCGCGAACCCGGTGACGGCGGCGCCCGTGGAGCAGTGCAGGCGCACCCGCTGGTAGGCGGCGATCCGGCCGACCGCGCCGCGCAGGATGGACTCCATCACGATGGGCTTGTTCCAGGCGCGGCTGGAGCGGCCGCCCATGAGCAGGGCGAGGCGGTCGGTCATGAGGCCGAGCTGCGAGGTGCTGTGGTCGAGCCTCAGCAGGTCGCCGAAGACCTCTTCGCCGTGCCGGTCCTGCATCTCGCGGAGGTCGGCGAGCATGCTGACCGCTTTGGCCTGTACCCGGCTCAGCGCCTTGGCGGAGGCGGCCTGGGCGGCGGCGGCCCGGCGCTCGCTGTGGGCGAGTTCGCGGACGAACGATTCAGCGGGGGCGCGGACCGCGGCGTCCCGGGGCCAGTCCAGTTCGGCGAGGACGGTGTCGGCCGAGGTGCCCTCGCGCAGCCGGGTCACGGCGACGGGCAGGAGTTCCTCGGCGAGCCGCCGCAGTTCGGTGCTGGTCCGGTCGAGTTCCTCGGCCGCCCGCCGGCGTTCGGCCTCGCCGGCGGCGGCGTGCCGGACGACGTCCTCTATCTGGCCGGCGAAGGTCTGGACGACCTGGCGCAGTTGGGGGTCGGAGGGCTGGGTCGCGTGGGCGAGGGCCTCGCTCGCGCCCGTGCCGTCCCGCAGCCGTTTGGCGACGGCGGGCAGGGTGACGCTGACCAGGTGCGCGGACTCGGCGGCGGTCTGCGCGGCCTGGGCTCTGGCCTGGGTGACGTCGTCGCCCTGGCGCAGGCTCGTCCGGCGGGCGCGCCGGATCAGCACCGTGCTGACGACGACGGTGCAGGCGAGGCAGAGCCAGGCGACGGCCACCGCGGCCAGCGTCCAGGTGCGGGCCCCTCGCGGGGCCATCGCGAGGGCGGCTCCGGCGGCCGCGGCGGCGACCACCAGGACGGCGGCGGGCACGACCGGAACGGCTCGGCTGGCGTTCACCGACCGGTGCTGGCTGGATGGTGCAGGCACTGACATTCCGCGGTCCCTCGGTCTGGAGAGCAGGAGAAACGGTCGACCGACACACGACGACCAGGGGAACGGAAGGGGACGTCCAAAGGGACGGCGATCTTCCGGACCGGGTACGGGCTCATGCTAGTCACCTCGCCGCCTTCCGAGATCTGACTATCCGCACACTCCGCCCGGCATCTGATTTCGGCCCGAACGTGCGGTCGGAGGGTCGGTCCGTGGTAATGGGGATGAGGCGCCGCCCCCTGAACCAACTGGCCTGTCAAACACGTTCATTGGGCAGATGTTCGAGACGCCGGACGTGCATGACCGTTTCTGCGGAAAGTCGAGACCACCGGCGGATGAATGCTTTCCGGCCACATCAGGCCGGGAAACGGGGCGTGTTGTGTGTGGACGCCGTGAAAGCTCAGCCGGCCTGGCAGGTGAGGTCGTCCGGGCGCATGTATCCGAGACGGGTGTCGTCGGCGGGCCGGGAGACGCGCCACATGTCGTCGGCCCCCTGGCGGGTGCCGTTCACGGGCACGCCGGGGTCGAGATACCGGACGACCTTCGTAGCCGGGCTGTCGCCGGCGTGGACGGGGGCATGGACGCGGGTCGCGTGACAGGTGGCGCCGGCACGGGCGGTGCCGTCGCCGAGGAGCAGCGCGGCGGGGAGCAGGGCGGTGACGAGCAGGGCGCGGGCGAACGGTGAGCGGCGCAACGGGGGTCTCCCTGGTCGGCGCGGGACGTGTGCGGGTCGATGCTGCACGGCCGGCCCGGCCGACGGCCCGTTTCCGTCGGGTGTTCACTCGATCGACGGCGGGCCGGATGCCGGGCTGACGGCGGGCCGGATGCCGCAGTGACGGCGGGCCGGATGCCGGGGTGACAGCGGCCCGCGGCCGGGTGGCCCGGCTCGCTCTCGGCGACGCGATTCCCCCGCGGGGCCGCCCGGATGTCGGGTGGCCCCGCCCGGAGCCGAGTGTAGGGAGACGGGAGCGCGGACGGGCGGGACCGGGGGCGATTAACTCGAAGGGGTGGTGTCCGGGCCGGGGCGGTGTCAGTCCTGCCGCTCGCCGAAGGCCCGTCGGCTGTGCGCGACCGCCTCGCGGACCGCCGGGCCGTGTCCGTCCTTCCAGACCAGGGCGAGCAGCGCCGGGACGGTGAGGTCGTCGACCTGGCGGGCGGTCAGTCCGTCGTGGCCGGCGGTCATCGAGGCGCTGAGGACGGCGACGCCGAGCCCCCGGGCGGCGAGACCGGCGACGGCGTCGGCGGCGCTCGCCTCCAGGGCGATCACGGGCCGCAGTCCCCGCTCGGCGCAGGCACGGTCGAAGGCCGTGCGCAGGCCCGTGCCGGGCGGCATGCACACCAGGGGGTGGGCGGTCAGGTCGCGCAGGGTGATCCGGCGCCGGCCGGCCAGGGGGTGTCCGGCCGGGAACGCCGCCACGAGCCGCTCGCTGACAACGGTCAGCGACCCGAGCCCCTCCGGCGGGGCGGCGGCGGTGCCGACCAGGGCGAGGTCGAGGGTGCCGCCGCGCACCCCGGCGACGAGCCGGTCGGAGACGTCCTCCAGGAGGGAGATCTCGACGCCGGGGTGGGCCCGGTGGAACGAGGCGAGCGCGTCGAACAGCGGGGTGACGGTGCACCCGGCGACCATGCCGACCGTCAGCCGGCCCCGGACGAGTGTGGTCACCTCCTCGACGGCCCGGCCGGCCGCGGCGGCCGCGGCGAGGGCGGCGCGCGCGTGGGCGAGGGCCGCCGTCCCCGCGGGGGTCAGGGTGGCGGTGCGGGTGGACCGGTCGAAGAGTTCGGTGCCCAGTTCGTGTTCCAGCCGGCGGATCTGGGCGCTGACGCCGGACTGGCTGATGTGGACGCGCTCGGCGGCCCGGGTGAAGTTCCGCTCCTCGGCGACCGCGACGAAGTACTCCAGCTGCCTCAGTTCCATGAACGCTGATTCTAGTTTTCAGCAGAACCATCCGTTGGACTTCTGATCAGCCGCCGACCAGGCTGGACCGCGTCGGAATTCGAGGTCAGGAGGGACTCATGCCGGAGTACGGCGGTTACGAGAAGGCCGCGCGGCCGGAGGACATCACGCGGCTCTTCGTCGAGCGGTCCAACGCGGGTGACGCCGCCGGGGTGGCCGCGCTCTACGAGGAGGACGCGGTGCTCGCCTTTCCTCCCGGCGAGGTGACGGTGGGCCGGGAGGCGATCCGCGTGCTGTGGGAGAAGGTGCTGGCGGGGCGCCCCCGTTTCGAGCCCGAGGCACCGCTGCCGACGCTGGTGAGCGACGGCATCGCCCTCACCTCCACCCCGCCGCGGGACGGGACCGGCGCCCGCGCCCAGGTCGTCCGGCGCCAGCCCGACGGAAGCTGGCTGCGCCTGCTCGACCAGCCGGAGTTCGCCCCGCCCGCCCGCTGAACACGGCCCTCCGCGTCTCAGCCCACCGGCGGCATCGCGGTCTGCTCCGAGTCCAGGCCCGGCCGCTTCGCGCGCCATCCGCCCCGGGTGAAGTCGGGGAACTCGACCGGCCGCCCGTCCCGGGCCAGGGACGCGGCGCTCAGCGGGACCGGCGCGCACCAGGCCGCCGAGTCGTAGACGTCGATGTCCGGGACCAGTCCCGCGCGCATCGACTGGACGGTGCGCCATTGCAGGACGTAGTCCATGCCGCCGTGGCCGCCGTTGTTCTCCGCGTCGTCGCCGATCGTCCGCCACAGCCAGTGGTCGAACTCCTTGCGGTAGCCGTCGAAGTCCTGCCAGGCGTGGCCGCTGTGGTCGGGTTCGAGGTAGACGCGGGCGCCGGTGGGCGCGGGGCCCGCGTAGTCCTCGACGATGCCGCGGCTGCCGGCGAGGGTGTTGATACGGCTGTAGGGGCGGGGGCGGCTCACGTCGTGCTCGGCGCGGACGGTGCGGCCCCGGGCCGTCTCGATGAGGCAGGTGACGAGGTCGCCGTTGATGTACGTCTCCTTCCACGACGGGTGGTCGCGGGGGACGAAGCGCTCGCGGTAGTCGGCCAGTCCCCGGGGCGCGGTGGCAGTGGCCCGCAGGGTGGTCATGCGGTCGCCGCGGTTGATGTCCATGGCGACCGCGATCGGTGCCAGTCCGTGCATGGGGTAGAGGGAGGCGGTGGAGCGGGTGTGCCAGAGCCGGCGCCAGGAGTCGGTGTAGTACGTGTCGGAGAAGAGGAGCTCGCGCAGGTCGTGGAGGTAGCCTCCGTGGCCGTCGGTGAGGTCCCCGAGGAGTCCGGCGTGGGCCATCCGCAGCATGGCCAGCTCGTTGCGGCCGTAGCAGCAGTTCTCGGCCAGCATCAGGTGTCTGCGGGTGCGTTCGGAGGTGTCGACGAGGTCCCACAGCTCGTCCAGTTCGGTGGCGACGGGGAGTTCCACCATGGCGTGTCTGCCGCTGAGCAGGGCGGCTCTGCCGTGCCGGTGGTGGAACTCCCACGGGGTGGCGACGTACACCAGGTCCAGGTCGGCGTCGCGCAGCATCCGCGCGTAGGAGTCGGCGGAGCCGCCGAACTCGCGCGGGCGCGGCTCGCCCTTGCCCGCCAGCAGGTCGGCGGCGCGCCGTGCGCGGTCGGCGCGGATGTCGCAGACGGCCGTGACGGTGCAGCCGGGCACGGCGGCCCAGCCGGTGACCATCAGGCTGCCGCGGTTGCCGAGTCCGACGACTCCGACGCGGACGGTGGCGCGGGGATCGAAGGGGACCCCGGTCATCGGGGTCTGACCGGGGCGGCGGTCGGGGACGCGGCCGGTCGGCGCCGCGGCCAGGGCCGGTACGGCGGCGCCGGCGGCCAGCGCCCCGGAGGCGACGGCGGTACCCAGCAGTGAACGGCGCGAGACAGCGGGGAACTTCGGCATGGCGGCAACGCTCCTCGTCGGTCGGTCGACGGCACTGTCGGACCACGACTCTGCGGGCGTTGACTGTTACATGTCAATATATGTTCGCGCCGGAGCCGTTCCGATCAGCTTCGCGCACACGCGGGCTCAGCCCAGCTCCACCAGGAGGTCACCGCCCTCGACCTGTTGGTGGCCACTCCCCGGATGCGGAACTCGGCTACGGCGCGCCGGTGGCGGCGCTGCACCGAGCAGTCCCGTTCGAAGAGGTGGATGACGTCGCCGTGGCCGTCGGCGAGGATCTGCACCTCGACGCGGCGCATGCCGCGTCCGCCGCCGCCCGCGACGGCCTTGTTGCCGGTCAGCTCCAGGACACCGGCGTCCGCGCCGGCGCCGCGGGCGGCCCGCACGATCTCCGTGACGGAGAGGTACGCCCGTACGGGATGTCCGGCTCGCCGATCTCGTAGGCCTCGTCGGCCTTCAGCCGGTGCAGGGAGTTCCGGTCCTCATGGGGAAAGACGGCGATACCGCGCCGAGCGGGTGACGGTGCTCCGCGGGCCGTCTGTGACGCGCCTTCGGGGGAAGGCTCGGACGCATGCGCGCACTCGTCATCAACTGCACCCTGAAACCGTCTCCCGAGCCCTCGAACACCGAGGCCCTCGCCGACACCGTCATCGCCTCGCTGAAGGGTCACGGGGTGACGGTGGACACCGTCCGGGCCGTCGATCTGGACATCAGGCCCGGGGTGGAGAGCGACATGGGGGACGGTGACGACTGGCCGGCCGTGCACGAGAAGCTGCTCGCGGCCGAGATCCTCGTCATCGCCTCCCCCACCTGGCTCGGCCGCCCCTCCTCCGTCGCCCAGCGCGTGCTGGAGCGGATGGACGCCATGCTGAGCGAGACCGACGACCAGGAGCGGCCGGTCGCCTACAACCGGGTGGCGGGGGTGGTGGTCACCGGCAACGAGGACGGCGCCCACCACGTCATCAGCGAGATCAACGGCGGTCTGGTCGACATCGGCTACACCGTCCCCGGCCAGGCGTGGACGTACTGGCACCTCGGTCCGGGCCCCGGCCCCGACTTCCTCGACGACGAACGCGGCCACGACTGGTCGGTGTCCACCGGCAGGGCCATGGCCTCCAACCTGGTGCACGCGGCCCGCGCCCTGGCCGCGATGCCGCTGCCGGCCCCGCCCTCGTAGTCCTAGCCGTCGTAGTCGACGGTCAGGGTGTCGGAGACCGGGTAGGACTGGCAGGTCAGGACGTATCCGGCGGTGATCTCCGCCTCCTCCAGCGCGTAGTTGCGGCGCATGTCGGCCTCGCCCTCGGTGATCCGGGCGCGGCAGGTGCCGCACACGCCGCCCTTGCAGGCGAAGGGCAGGTCGGGGCGGACACGGGAGGCCGCGTCGAGGAGGGTGGCGTCGCGCGGCAGCGGGGACTCGGTGGAGCGGCCGTCGAGGACGACGGTGACCCGGCTCACCGGCCCGTCGTGGTGCGGCTCCGCCCGGCGCACGGGCGGGGCCGGCTCCGCACCGGCGTAGAACAGCTCCTGGTGGATCCGGCCGGCGGGGACCCCGAGCCCCGCGAGGATCCGCCGGGCACCGGTGACCATGGTGTGCGGGCCGCACAGCCACCAGTGGCCGGCGCCCTCGACGTCCACCAGGCCGTCGACGAGCGCGGCCAGCCGGTCGGCGTCCAGACGTCCGGAGAGCAGTTCGGCCTCGCGGGGTTCCCGGGAGAGCACGTGGGCGAGGTGGAACCGGGTGGGGTACAGATCCTTGAGGTCGGCCAGCTCGTCGGCGAACATCACCGATCCGGTGCGGCGGTTGCCGTAGAGGAGGGTGACGCGGGAGCGGTCGTCGGCGGCGAGGACGGACTCGGCGATGGAGAGCATCGGGGTGATGCCGGAGCCGGCGGCGACGAGCACGTGGTGGCCGGGGGTGGTGAGGTCGGGGGTGAAGTGCCCGGTGGGGGTCATCACCTCGACGGTGTCGCCGGGTGCGACCTCGTGCATCAGCCAGGAGGAGAAGAGTCCGCCGGGCACCACCCGCACCCCGATGCGGGGCGGGGCACCGGCCGGGGAGCAGATCGAGTACGAGCGCCGCTCGTCGCGGCCGTCGACCCGGCGGCGCAGGGTCAGCGACTGCCCGGGGGCGAACGCGAACTCCTCGGCCAGTTCCCCGGGTACCTCGAAGGCCACGGCGACCGCGTCCTCGCAGAGCCGGTCCACCGCGGTGACGCGCAGCGGGTGGAAGGCCGGGCGGCGGCGGGCCCGCCGCGCCGGGGCGGCGGCAGCGGGCGCCATCAGCTCCTCCATCAGATCTCCTTGACGTACTCGAAGGGCTCCAGGCAGGCGCGGCAGCGCCACAGCGCCTTGCAGGAGGTGGCGCCGAAGCGGGAGGTCTCCTCGGTGTCCGTCGCACCGCAGCGCGGGCACGGGACCGCGCCGCGGGTGCCGGAGAGCACCAGCGGGACCGGGCCGGGCGCGGGGCGGGGCGCGGGTCCGGGCGGTGCGATTCCGTGCTCGGCGAGCCTGCGGCGGCCCTCGGGGGTGATCCAGTCGGTGGTCCACGGCGGGTCGAGGACGGTCCGCACCTCCGCCCGGTCGTACCCGGCCGCCCTGAGCCGGGTGACGACCGCGGCGCGCATCTCTGCCATGGCCGGGCAGCCCGAGTAGGTCGGGGTGAGCGAGGCGACGACCGTGCCGTCGGGTGCCACCGTGACGTCGCGCAGCACCCCGAGGTCGGCGAGGGTGAGCATCGGCAGTTCGGGGTCGGGGACCCGGGCGGCGATCTGCCGGGCGTGGCGGGCGTCGGTGCGGGCGGTCACCATGTCGCCCCCGGGTGGGCGCGGGCCACGCCCTGCAACTCCGCCAGGAGCGGGGCGAGATGTGCGCTGTGGCCGCCGTCGCGGCCCCGCCCGGCGGGTGCCGGGACCGGCTCGGGCAGGGGCAGTCCGGCGGCCCGCGTCACCTGCCTCAGTACGGCCGTGACGTCGTCGCCGGTGTCCTGCGCGGCGGCCAGTTCGCCGAGGTGGGGCAGGACGGCGTCGAGTGCGGCCCGCGTCCTGCGGTGCGACTCCTCGGTGCCGTCGCCGAGCCGGACGACCCACTCGGCCGCGTACTGCCGGTGGTACGCCAGCTCCTTGGCGCCCTTGGCGGCGACGGCGGCCAGCACCGGGTCGGGCGAGGCGGCGAGCCGCTCGAAGTGGGCCAGCCGCCAGCTCGCGAACACCAGCAGCCGGGCGACGCAGAACGCGAAGTCGGTGTCGGGCAGTTCGACGAGGGTGACGTTGCGGAAGTCGTCCGGGTCGCGGAAGTAGGCGTAGGCGTCCTCGTCGCGTCCCGTGCCGTCCGCCTGGCCCGCGCGGGAGTAGAGCAGCCTGGCCTGGCCGAGCAGGTCGAGTCCGATGTTGGCCAGCGCGACCTCCTCCTCCAGCTCCGGGGCGCGGGTGGTCCACTCGGCGAGGCGCTGGGCCATGACCAGAGCGTCGTCGCCGAGCGCCAGGCAGAGCGCGGCCAGCTCCGTCCGGTCGACGCCGTCGGGCACACCGGTGTCCACGCCGTGCAGGGGGTCCTCGAAGCCGGTGCCGTAGGCCCAGCGGGTGTCGTCCTCGTGCTCCTCGGCGAGGGACAGATAGACGTGGTCGTCGCTCATGCCCTGCTCCTAGATGTGCGGGACGTCGTCGGGGATGTCGTAGAAGGTGGGGTGGCGGTAGACCTTGTCGGCGCTCGGGTCGAAGAAGGGGTCCCGTTCGTCGCGGGTGGAGGCGGTGATGTGCTCGCTGCGCACCACCCAGATGCTGACGCCTTCGTTGCGGCGGGTGTAGAGGTCGCGGGCGTGGGTGAGGGCCATGCGGTCGTCGGCGGCGTGCAGCGAGCCGACGTGGACGTGGTTCAGGCCGCGCTTGCCCCGGACGAACACCTCGTACAGCGGCCAGTCCCGCTGCGGTGCGGCGGTCATGCCACCGTCTCCTTCCCGGCGCGGGCCGCCTGCTTGGCGGCGTGCGCGAGGGCCGCCTCGCGCACCCAGGCGCCCTCCTCGTGGGCGGCGCGGCGGCGCGCCACCCGCTCGGTGTTGCAGGGGCCGTCGCCGCCGATGACGCGCTTCAGCTCGGACCAGTCGGGGGTGCCGAAGTCGTACCGGCCGCGCTCCTCGTTCCAGCGCAGCTCCGGGTCGGGGAGGGTGACGCCGAGCTTCTCGGCCTGCGGGACGGTCATGTCGACGAAGCGCCGGCGCAGTTCGTCGTTGCTGTGCCGCTTGATCTTCCAGGCCATGGAGCGGGCCGAGTTGGGCGAATCGTCGTCGGGCGGGCCGAACATCATCAGCGACGGCCACCACCAGCGGTCCACCGCGTCCTGGACCATCGCGCGCTGGGCGTCGGTGCCGCGCACCATCGTCATCAGCAGTTCGTACCCCTGGCGCTGGTGGAAGGACTCCTCCTTGCAGATGCGGACCATGGCGCGCGCGTAGGGCCCGTAGGAGGAGCGGCACAGCGGCACCTGGTTGCAGATCGCGGCGCCGTCCACGAACCAGCCGATGACGCCGACGTCGGCGAAGGAGCGCGTCGGGTAGTTGAAGATCGAGGAGTACTTCTGGCGGCCTTCGATCAGCCGCTGGGTGAGGTCCGCGCGGTCGGCGCCGAGGGTCTCGGCCGCCGCGTACAGGTAGAGGCCGTGGCCGGCCTCGTCCTGGACCTTGGCGAAGAGGATCGCCTTGCGGCGCAGCGAGGGCGCGCGGGTGATCCACTCCCCTTCCGGCTGCATGCCGATGATCTCGGAGTGGGCGTGCTGCGCCACCTGCCGGACCAGGGTCCGGCGGTAGCCGTCCGGCATCCAGTCGCGCGGTTCGATCCGCTGGTCCCGCGCGATCGTCGCCTCGAAGCGCTCCTGGAGTCCGGGCGGCGCGTCCCCCGCCGCCGGCGCCGGTGCCGCCTGCTCTGCCGTCATCCCTGCCACCTCACCCCGACCGACCGATCGTTCGGTCCATGGTAGGGCGAGACCCCCCGGTCCCGGCAACCGCCCGGCGCGGTCCGATCGCGGGCCGGGGTTCCGCACGGTCCTGGCATCGCGCGGCGCGGCGCGGCACATCCCTTGACACCGCGCGGCGCTCCTTGCGTTACTGGGCCGGACCGCGCGGTATACCGAATGGTCGGTCGGCCGTGGGTCCGGCCGGCGCACAGGGTGGTGTGATCAGTGACGGATACTCGACGGACGGACCGGGGTCCCGCGGCGCGCATGTTCGCCGCCGACGCGGCCTCGCGGCGCCTCGGCATGGAGGTGGTCCGGCAGGGCGAGGGCACCGCGGTGCTCCGCATGACCGTGACCCCGGCCATGGTGAACGGCCACGGGACCGCCCACGGCGGCTATGTCTTCCTGCTCGCCGACACCGCGTTCGCCTGCGCCTGCAACAGCCACGGGCCGGTGACGGTGGCGGCCGGGGCCGACATCACCTTCGTCGCCCCCGCGCACGAGGGGGACGTCCTGCTGGCCACCGCGGAGGAGCGCACGCGGTACGGCCGCAGCGGGATATACGACGTGACGGTCGCGCGGGACGGCACGGTGATCGCCGAGTTCCGGGGCCGCAGCCGCAGTGTCCGCCCGTCACCCGCCGGGGAGCCGCGATGACCACCGCCTCGGACGCCCCGGGAGCCCGGCGCGGCGAACCGCTCCCGGTGGAGCTGCGGGACGACGCCGAGCGGCTGACCCGCGCGGAACTGGAGGAGCTGCAGCTCCGACGGCTGCGCGAGACGCTGCGGCACGCGTACGGCAACGTGGAGCTGTACCGGACGAAGTTCGACGCGGCCGGGGTGACACCCGACGACTGCCGGTCACTGGCGGACCTGGCCCGGTTCCCGTTCACCACCAAGGCGGACCTGCGGGACTCCTACCCGTTCGGGATGTTCGCCGTGCCGATGGCGGACGTACGGCGGGTGCACGCCTCCAGCGGCACCACCGGCCGGCCCACCGTCGTCGGCTACACGGAGAACGACCTGTCGGTCTGGGCGGACCTCGTCGCCCGCTCCCTGCGGGCGGCCGGCGCGCGGGCCGGCCACAAGGTGCACATCGCCTACGGCTACGGGCTGTTCACCGGCGGCCTCGGCGCGCACTACGGCGCCGAGCGCGCCGGGTGCACCGTGATCCCCGCGTCGGGCGGCATGACCGCGCGGCAGGTGCGGATCATCCTGGACTTCGAGCCCGAGATCATCATGGTGACGCCGTCCTACATGCTGACGCTGCTCGACGAGTTCGAGCGGCAGGGCGTGGACCCGCGCACCACGTCGCTGCGGGTGGGGATCTTCGGCGCGGAGCCGTGGACGGAGGAGATGCGCCGGGAGATCGAGGAGCGGACGGATCTCCACGCCGTCGACATATACGGGCTGTCCGAGGTGATGGGTCCGGGCGTCGCGCAGGAGTGCGTGGAGACCAAGGACGGGCTGCACGTGTGGGAGGACCACGTCCGTCCCGAGGTCGTGGACCCGCTCACGGACGAGGTGCTGCCCGAGGGAGCGGAGGGCGAGCTGGTGTTCACCTCGCTCACCAAGGAGGCGATGCCGGTGATCCGGTACCGCACCCGGGACCTGACGCGTCTGCTGCCGGGGACGGCGCGGCCCGCGTTCCGGCGGATCGAGAAAATCACCGGCCGCTGCGACGACATGATCATTCTGCGGGGTGTCAACGTCTTCCCGAGCCAGATCGAGGAGATCGTGCTGCGGACGCCGGGCGTCGCGCCGCACTTCCAGGTGGAACTGACCCGGCGGGGGCGGATGGACCACATGACCGTCCGGGTGGAGTCCCGGGCGGACACACCGCCCGCCCTGCGCGAGGCGGCGGCCCGGTCCCTCGTCAAGGAGGTCAAGGACGGGGTGGGGGTGACGGTGGAGGCGGAGATCGTCCCGCCGGAGACCCTCGAACGCTCGGTGGGGAAGCTGAAGCGGGTGAAGGACCTGCGGGAGGGATGACCTCCCGGGCCGGTCAGGCTTCCGGCGCCGGAAGGGCGTACAGGCCGGGCAGGTTGACGACGACCGCCTCCTGGGTGCTGCGCGCGATGACCACCACGGCCTCCTCGGCGGGGTCGGGGTTCTCCTCGCGGTGCGGCACGAACGGCGGGACGAAGATGTAGTCGCCGGGCGCGGTCCGCAGCCGCACCTCCTCGGGCTCCTCGCCCGAGCCGTCGAGGAAGACGAACTCCGGGTGCCCCTCGACCACGTAGATCGCGGTCTCCGACTCCCCGTGGTGGTGGTCGGAGGAGGACGTCGAGGGCGCGACGTGGGTCTGGCCCATCCAGAGCTTCTCCGAGCCGACGGCCCGCCCGCTGACCGCCGCGAAGCGGCGCATGCCGCCCGTCTGCGCGGTGTCGCCGTCCAGGGAGTCGGCGCGGATGTGGTGCAGCCGGGAGCGCAGCGGCGCCGCCGACTCCTCACGGGTGTCGGGGAGATGGGGGTGGAAGCCTTCACCGGCGGTCGTCAACGGCTTGCTCATGACGGCGACGCTAGAGCCGCCCCGAAAAGGATGTCAAGGGGTGTCCATTGCGCTTCACCTGCGGCAATGTTCCCGCAACAGGAGACACGGATCGTCCGGAGCGGACACCGCGCGGGGCCCGCTCGTGCATGATGTGGGCATGCATATCTCCGCGAAGGCGGACTACGCCGTGCGCGCTCTGCTGGAGCTGGCCCGTGAACCCGCGCGTCCCCTCACCTGCGAGACGATCGCCTCCTGTCAGCAGATCCCGTTCCGGTTCCTGAAGTCCGTGGTGGGCGAGTTGCGCCGGGCCGGGCTGGTCCGCAGCCAGCGCGGCTGCGAGGGCGGGTACTGGCTGGGCCGTCCCGCCGACGAGATCACCCTGCTGGACGTCGTCCGTGCCGTCGACGGCGAGGTGATCATGCTGCGCGGGGAGAACCTGAGCGCCCTGGACTATCCGGGGCCCGCGACCGGGCTGCCGGGGGTGTGGCGCCGTATCGAGGCGGACGCCGTGTCGGTCCTGGCCGGGGTGACCGTCGCCGCGCTGCTCCCCGCCGGGACACCCGCACGGGAACCGGCCGCCGAGGGGGCGGTGTGACGACGCGGGCCCACGGGGACGGGGGCGTCGAGGTGGTCGAGTACACCGATCCCCTCTGTCCCTGGGCCTGGGGGTCGGAGCCCGTCTTCCGCCGGCTGCGCGCGGGGCTGGCCGGGAAGGTCACCTGGCGGCGGGTCTACTGCGTCCTCTTCGATGACGACGACGACCCGGCACCCGACCCGGCGGCGGAGACCGCCTGGTACGCCCGGTACGTGGCCGAGGTCGGCGGGCACACCGGCGCCCCGCGCGCGGAGCGGCTGGCGCGGGTCGCGGCGAGTTCGTGGCCCGCCTCGCTTCTCGCGCGGGCGGCCGAGCGCCAGGGCGCCGAGGTGGCCGAGCGGGTGCTGCGCCGGCTGCGGGAGACCGTCTTCGTCCTCGGCGAACCGGCGGACACGCACGGGCTGGCGCTCGCGGCCGTACGGGGTCTCCCGGGCCTGGATGCGGAACGGCTGGCCGCCGACGCGGCCGGCGCCGAGGTGCTGGACGCGGTGCGGGCCGACCGGGCCGAGGCGCGCCGGCCGGTGCCCGAGGTGCTGTCGGTCGCCGACGCCTCGCCGCACCCCGGTGCCGCGAAGGAGACGGACGACGGCGGGTACCGGTACGCGCTGCCGACGGTGCTGTTCCGGGGGGCGCGGGGGTGCCGCGCGGTGCCGGGGTGGCGGCCGTTCGAGGCGTACGCCGCGGCGGTCGAGGCGGTCTCCCCCGGGCTGCGGCCGGACACCGGGACGCCGTCCGCCGCGGAGGCGCTGGAGCGGTACCGGAGTCTCACCGAGCCGGAGCGGGCGGTGTACGCGCGGGGGCCGTGGCCCCCGGCCGGCGCCGTGCGGGTGGACACCGCGGGCGGGCCGCTGTGGCTGCACCCGGACGAGGCGGCGGTGCACCCTGCGGTCGCACCGCGCCCCTGAGCACCCCGGCTGATCAGCCGTCATTCCCGTCCCGCGCAATGAGACATCGATCGGTGTCCATTGACAGCCGGTGGTTCCTGCCCCAAAGATGGCCGCATGCTGACGACGCACCCCGGTGTGGTGTGCCGCTACGTGGATCTGCGGCGCACCTGTAGCGCTCTCTGTCGCTGACCCGACGCCACCCACGTTCCCCGGCACCGGCCGTTCCGGTGCCTTCGGGCCTTCCCGGCGTTCCTCCGCCGCTCCCCGCCGCCTGCGCGTCCTTCCCCGTCCGTGCCGTGACATCCCGCTCCGAGCCGGACGTGTCCGGCGTGCCCGCCCCGCCGTCCGCCGTTGTGTCCGGCGGCCGGCGCGCGGCGGGGCGGTGCGGCGCGCGCTCCCCGCCCTCCCCGTCCGCGGTCCGCCCCGTGCCGGTCCGCCCCACCAGGAAGACAGACATGTCCGGACGCCTCACGCCCCGACGCCTGCGCACCGCCGCGCTGGGCACCGTACTCACCACGGTCCTCGTGCCCGCGCTCGCCGCCTGTGGGGGTGACGGCTCCGCGGCCGGCGGCGCCTCCACCCTGAAGTGGACCTCCTCCTACTTCCCCACCCACTGGGACCCGGTGGTCGGCGGCAGCGGCGCACAGTTCCGCGAACTTGCCCTGGTGTACGCGTCGTTGACCCGGATCGACGAGAAGGGCGAGGCCGTGCCGGACCTCGCGAAGAGCTGGGAGTACAACGACAAGGGCGACCAGGTCACCTTCCACCTGCGCTCCGGGCTGAAGTTCAGCGACGGCGAGCCGGTCGACGCGAAGGCCGTCAAGGCGGCCGTCGAGCGGGCGCAGGAACAGAAGAACTCCGCGCTCTTCGGCGACCTCACCTCCATCGAGTCCGTGGAGGCCGACGGTCTGGACGCGGTACTGCACCTCACCCAGGTCGACTACCAGATCCCGCAGTTGCTCGGTGAACGCGTCCTTCAGATCGCCAGCCCCGCCGCGGCGAAGTCACCGGCGGAGCTGGACCAGAACCCGGTCGGCGCCGGTCCGTTCACCATCACCCAGCTGATCCCGGGCACCAAGGCGCTGCTGAAGAAGAACCCGGACTACTGGGACGCCGACAACATCCACATCGAGAACGTGGAGCTGACCTCCGCGCCGGACACCTCCACGGTCGTCTCCGGGCTCCAGACCGGTGTCTACAACTTCGCCGACATCGACCCCAGCCAGGCCGAGAGCGCCGAGAAGGCCGGCCTGGACGTCTTCGTCCAGCCCGGCTTCAACGCCTCCAACATCAGCCTCAACGTCAACAAGGCGCCGTTCAAGGACGACCGGGTCGTCGACGCCGTCCGGTACGCCGTCAACCGCCAGGAGTTCGTCGACAAACTGACCTTCGGCTACGGCGAGGCCACCGACCAGCCCTTCCCCAAGGGGTACGTGGCCTACGACCCGGAGTCGGAGAACGCCTACCCCTACGACCCGGCGAAGTCGAAGAAGCTGCTGGCCCAGGCCGGTTACGGAGCCGGTGACATCAAGCTCGACCTGGTCATCCCCGCGGAGGACCCGCAGGCGGAGATCGTCCAGTCCCAGCTGGGCAAGGTCGGCATCACCGTCGACATCAGGATCGACAAGAACTGGGCCACCCCGTTCTTCGCCAAGGACCTGACGTTCTCGCTCTACAGCACCACCGGGCGGGACTCCGCGGTGCAGACGCTCACCGCCCACTTCGGCCCCGACGGACCGCTGAACCTCAGCTCGCCCTACCAGCCGGACGGCTTCGAGAAGGCGGTGGCCGAGGTGCGCCGCACCCCGCTGGACGACCCCGACTACGCCGACACGCTCCAGGCCGCCACCCGCGCCGGTCTGGAGAGCAGGGCCCTGGTCTTCACGTACTCCCAGCCCAACCTCATCGCGAAGAGCAAGTCGGTCTCGAACCTGCCGAAGAACCCCGCCCACCTCAACTGGACCGGCGTGACCATCGGAGGCACCTCGTGACCCGGCGCTCCCCGGCCCGGCACACCCTGGTGCGTGTCCTCGCCGTCGTCGGCCGGTCGGTCGCGGTCTTCGTACCGGTCTTCCTCGTCGCGACGTTCGTGACGTTCGCGCTGCGGTCGTTCAGCGGCCTCAGCCCGGCCCGCATCCAGCTGGGCGAGGAGGCGACGCCCGAGGCCATCGCCCGGGTGGAGGCCCAGTGGGGACTCGACCGGCCGTTCCTCGCGCAGTACTGGGACTGGTTCACCGGCGTCCTGCACGGGCAGCTCGGTACGAGCTGGACCAACGGCGCCGACATCTCCACCCTGATCGGGCTCGGCCTCGGGGTCAGCCTCTCGGTGGCGTTCTTCGCCCTGCTCATCGGCGTGACGGTGGGCTTCGTCCTCGGCACGGTCGCGGCTCTGCGCCGCACCACCTGGATCGACCGCGCCGTCACCGGCCTGGTCACTGTGGTGTCGGTGATGCCGGCGTTCGTCGTCGGTATCGTGCTCGTCACCGTACTGGCCGTCGGCCTCGGCCTGTTCCCGTCGGGCGGGTACGTCCCCGCCGAACAGGGCGTGGGCCCCTGGCTGTCGCACATCACGCTGCCGGCGCTCGCGCTGAGCCTGGACGTCGTCGCCGACGTCGCCCGGCAGCTGCGGACCAGCCTGGTGACGGCCTACGGCGAGAACTACGTCACCGGCGCGGTGGTACGGGGGCTCGGTCCCCGCCGGGTGTTCTTCTCGCACGTGCTGCGCAACGGCCTGGGGCCGACGCTGGCCACGCTCGGCCTGAAGTTCCCCGCCCTGGTCGGTGCCTCCGTCGTCACCGAGTGGATCTTCGGTCTGCAGGGGTTCGGGCGGTTCGCCAACGACTCCGCGCAGGCCGGTGACGTACCGGCGGTCCAGGGCGTCCTGGTGGTCTCCGTCGCGCTGGTCGTCTCCTTCAACCTGATCGTCAACCTGGTGCTGGCCCGCGTCACGCCGGCCGCCCAGCGAGGAGTGTGACCATGGTGCGCCGCGTCCTCGGCCTCACCTCGGGCCGTATCGCCGTCGCCGTACTGGCCCTCATCGCCCTGCTCGCCGTGTTCGGGCCGCTGCTCGCCCCGCAGGACCCCCTCGCGACCAGCGACAACGCGCTGGCCGGGATCTCGGGCGCGCACTGGCTCGGCACCGACAACCTGGGCCGCGACGAGCTGAGCCGGCTCCTCGACGGCTCCCGGGTCAGCGTCCTCGGCTCGCTGGAGGTCGCGGTGACGGCGCTGGTCGTCGGCGCGGTCCCCGGCATCCTCTCGGTCTACCTGGGCCGGGTCTTCGAATGGGTCACCCTGCGGCTCGCCGACACCCTGGTGGCGCTGCCGTTCCTGCTGTTCGCGGTCGCCGTGATCGCGCTGCTCGGCAACGGGCTCAGCCAGGCGATGCTCGTCACCGGCATCCTGGTGTCGCCGCTGTTCTACCGGGTGTCCCGGGCCGCCACCCTCAACGTCGCCCGCTCGCAGTACGTGGAGGCGGCGATCGTCTCGGGCGCCTCCGTCGGCTGGATCGTCCGCCGCCACGTCCGCTCCAAGGTGCTCCCGCCGATCGCGGTGGCCTTTGCCCAGACCGTCGGCACCGGTTTCGTCATCGTCTCCAGCCTCACCTTCCTCGGCATCGGTGTGCAGCCGCCCGAGCCGACCTGGGGCGGGCTGCTCGCCTCCGACCTCGGCTATCTCGGGCAGAAGCCGTGGGCGCCGCTGGCCCCCGCGCTGCTCGTCATGGCCACGGTGTGGGCCGGGAACCTCCTCGCCGACGCCCTCCGCGACGTCTCCGGCGAGGCGGGACGCGCCCTGCTGGGCGCCCGCCGGGCCCGCGCCCACCGCTCCGCACCGACCGACCCCGCTCCCGCCGGAGGCGTGTCATGACGACCCTGTCCAAGGACCTGCTGCCGCACCGGGCGCCGGCTCGGGAGACCGCCGCCCCCGTGCTGTCCCTGCGCGACGTGCGCATCACCGACCGGGCCGGGGGCCGGGAGATCGTGCACGGGGTCGGCTTCGAGCTGACCCCCGGCCGCACCGTCGGCATCGTCGGCGAGTCCGGCAGCGGCAAGACCCTCACCTGCCGCGCCGCGCTCGGCATCCTCCCCGCCCACTTCGAGGTCTCCGGCGGCACCGTGGAGATCGAGGGCACCGACATCGCGACGCTCACCCCCGCGCGGTGGACACAGCTGCGGGGCGCCACCGTCAGCGCCGTCTTCCAGGACCCGGCGTCCTACCTCAACCCCTCGGTCAAGGTGGGCGCGCAGATCGCCGAGGTGGTCCGGGTCAAGCTCGGGCTGAAGCGCCGCGAGGCCCGCCGGCGCGCCGTCGAACTGCTGCACGCGGTGCGGCTGCGCGACCCGGAACTGGTCTCGGGACAGTACCCGTTCGAGCTGTCCGGCGGCATGCTCCAGCGTGTGCTGATCGCCGCCGCGATCGCCGCCGGACCCCGCGTCCTCATCGCCGACGAGGCCACCACCGCCCTCGACGTCACCGTGCAGGCGGAGATCCTCGACCTCCTCGCCGATCTGCGGGAGACCACCGGGACGGCCCTCGTCGTCGTCTCCCACGACCTCGCCGTCGTCGCCCAGCTGTGCGACGAGGTGCTCGTCATGCGGCGCGGCGAGGTGGTCGAGCAGGGCCCGACCCGGTCCGTCCTCGACGACCCGCGGCACGAGTACACCCGGCTGCTCGTCGCCGAGCACGAACAGTACGGGCTGGAGAAGTTCCTGAACCCCACGGAGGAGACCGCATGACCGCCGCCGTTCTGGAGGTCAGCGGCCTCACCGTGCACTACGGCACGCGCCGCCGGCGCCGCCGCGCCCTGGACGGCGTATCGCTGAGCGTGGCACCCGGCGAGACCGTCGGCGTCATCGGCGAGACCGGGTCCGGCAAGTCCACCCTCGCCCGCGCCGTCCTCGGCCTGGTCCCCGCGTCCGGGGGGTCGGTCGTCGTCGACGGCGAGGACGTCACCGGCCACAACGAGCGGCAGTGGCGCGCCCTGCGCCGCCGCGGTGTCGTCCAGTACGTCTTCCAGGACCCGCTGCGCAGCCTCGACCCGGACCTGACCGTCGAGGAGTCCCTCGTCGAGCCGCTGCTCGTGCGGGGCGACCCGCGCGAGGAGGCGGCCCGGCGCGTCCGGGAGTTCCTCGGCCGGGTACGGCTCGGCGAGGAGCTGCTCGCACGGCTGCCCGGCGAACTGTCCGGCGGGCAGCGCCAGCGCGTCGCGGTGGCGCGGGCGCTGGTCACGGAACCCCGGCTGGTCATCCTCGACGAGCCGGTCAGCGCCCTGGACTCGGCCAACCGGGTGCAGGTCCTCGACATCCTCAAGGAGCTGCGCGACAGCGGCGTGGCGCTGGTGTTCATCTCCCACGACCTCGGCTCCGTCGCCGGGACCGCCGACCGGATCGCCGTCCTCTACCGGGGCGAGCTGGTGGAGACCGGCACCGCCGCGGACGTCGTCAACCGCCCCGGGCACCCCTACACCCGGCTGCTCGTCGGCTCGGCGCCGACGCTGCGCGGCGCCCCCGCCGACCGTGCCGAACGGGCGCGGCTGCGCGCCATGCTGGACGCCTGAACCCCGACACAGACAGGAACAGCCATGACCACCCAGCTCCACCTCGCCCTGCACCCCTACGGCGTCGGCGGCCCCGGCCAGCACGGACTGTGGAAGGACCCGCGCGTCGCGAAGAACGCGAGCATCGACATCGGGTACTACATACAGCAGGCGAAGGCCGCCGAACACGCCCTGTTCGACGCGCTGTTCATCGTCGACAGCCAGTTCATCAACGCCACCTACCCCTCGCACTACCTGAACCGGCTCGAACCGCTCACCCTGCTCTCCGCGGTCGCCACCCACACCCGGCACATCGGCCTGGTGGGCACCGCCAGCTCCACGTACAACTCGCCGTTCAACCTGGCGCGGCGGTTCGCCTCCCTCGACCACATCAGCGGCGGGCGCGCCGGGTGGAACGTCGTCACCAGCTTCGACACCGGCACGTCCCGCAACTACGGCCTGGACGAGCACCTCGACTACACCACCCGCTACGGGCGCGCCCTGGAGGCCGTCGAGGTCGCGCGCGGGCTGTGGGACTCCTACGAGGACGACGCGTTCCCGGCGGACGTGGAACGCGGGGTGTTCCTCGACCCCTCGCGGCTGCACGAACTGAACCACGTGGGCGAGCACTTCAAGGTGGCCGGCCCGCTCAACCTCTCCCGTTCGCCGCAGGGCCAGCCGGTGATCTTCCAGGCGGGCGTGTCGGAGGAGGGCCGCGACCTGGCCGCCCGCGTCGCCGAGGGCATCTACGCGCCGGGCGGTTCGCTGGAGCAGGCGCGGGACTACTACGCCGACATCAAGCGGCGCACCGCGTCCTACGGCCGCGACCCCGAGCACATCAAGATCTTCATCCACGGCGGTCCGGTGGTGGCGGCGACGGACGCGGCGGCCCGCCGCCGCGAGCGCGAGATCTTCGAGGAGGACAACGACTTCGACCGTAATCTCGCCCTGCTCGGCCGGTCCTTCGGCGCCTACGACTTCAGCGTCCACGACCTCGACGCGCCGTTCCCGGACGTGGCGCACCTCGCCGAGAAGGGCGGCCGCACCGGCGCCTCGAAGATCATCGAACGGGCCCGGGAACAGGGACTGACGCTGCGTCAGGTGGCGGACAGCGTCAACGAGTTCCGGCACTCCCCCTTCGTCGGGGCGCCCGAGACCGTGGCCGGCACGATCGAGGAGTGGTTCCGCGCCGGTGCCTTCGACGGCGTCAACCTCGCCTTCCGCACCACCGGGGAACTGGAGCTCTTCGTCGACGGGGTCGTGCCGCTGCTCCAGAAGCGCGGCCTGTTCCGCACCGAGTACGCCGCCGACACCCTGCGCGGCAACCTCGGGCTGCCCGTCCCGGCCAACCGGCACACCGCGGCGCGCGCCACCTCGTGACCGGCCGGCACCGGCCCGCCGCCCCTCCGACCGCCCCCGCCCCCGCCCCCGCCCCCTCAGGAAGTGTGTGACATGACCGAGTACACCGACCACCACGCCCCCGAAGGACTGCTCACCCGCGGCACGGTCCTGGTCGTGCCCGGCCGGGGCGAGACCCCCGCGACCTACGGCCGGCTCGGCCGGCGGCTCGCCGCCGACGCCTACCGCGTCCGCGTCGTCGCCGCGCCCGATCTGGACGCGGCCGACCTGGACGGGTCGCTGACGCGGCTCGGCGCCCGGCTGGCCGAGGCCGTCGAGGGTGCCGCCGTCGAGGGGGACGTCGCCCGGCCCGTCGTCCTGGTGGGCGCCGACACCGGTGCCGCGGCGGTCGCCGCGCTGCTGGGGCGGGGCGCGTTCCCGGGCGCCGTCGCGCCGGACGCCGTCGTCCTCGCCGGGCTGCCGGGCGGCTCCGCCGCCGCCTCCGCCGCCACCTGGGAGGAGGAGCTGGACGTCCGTACGTCCTGCCCCACCCACCGGGCCGTGCTCACCGACGACTCCCGGGTGCGCCGGGGCTCGCTCGACGACGCCGTGCCCGAGGCGCTGCTCGCCGCGGCCGACGCGGCCGTCCTCACCGTCCCCGCCCTGCTGCTGGCCGGGGACGCCGACCCGCTCGCCGACCACGCGGCCCTCGCCCGGACCGCCGCCGCGCTCCCCCGGGCCCGGTACTCGCTGGTCCGCGGCGCGCACCACGACGTCCTCAACGACCTCCAGCACCGCTCGGTGGCCGCCGAGGTCGTCACGTTCCTGGAGACCCTGCGCAACGAGCTGCGGCCGCTGATCGCGGTGGAGTCCAGCAGCTGGTGAGCGCGGGACCCCGCCCCGACCGTCCCCTCCTCCCGACCCGGAAGGTCCCCCATGGCTCTCGTCCTCTCCGTCTCCGGCAGCCCCTCCGCCACTTCCCGCACCGCCCGGCTCCTGCGTCACCTCGACGACCGGCTCCGGCTCCAGGGCCATGAGGTGGTCCCGCTGGACGTCCGCACCCTGCCGGCCGAGGCGCTGCTCGGCGCCGACTTCCGCCACCCCGCGATCGTGGAGACGGCGGCCCTGTTCGAACAGGCGGACGGTGTCGTGGTCGGCACACCGGTGTACAAGGCTGCCTACTCCGGGCTGCTGAAGTCACTGCTCGACCTGCTGCCGCAGTACGCGCTGACCGGCAAGACGGTGCTGCCGCTGGCCACCGGCGGCTCCACCGCCCACGTCCTGGCGATCGACTACGCCCTGCGCCCGGTGCTCAGCTCCATGGGCGCCGCACACATCGTGCCGGGCTGGTTCACCCTCGACCGGAGCATCGCCGTCCAGGACGACGGGAGCCTGGCCGTCGCGCCGGAGGCGGCCGAGGCGCTGGCCGAGGTCACGGACCGCTTCTCCGCGGTACTGGGCGGCCGTCCGGCGGCGCGGGTGCCGGCGGCCTAGCCACCGGCTCCGTACGGGAAGGGCGCGGCCGTGACGGCCGCGCCCTTCGGTCTGCGCCGAACGGGGGAGGCGGGGCGGGGCGCGGGAAACCGGCACCGGAAGCGGTCAAGCAATGACTAGTCCACGTACGGAGTCGGAGATCGGTATGACCCTGAGGAAAGTCCTGGCCTGTGCGCTCGGCGCCGTGGTGTGCACCGGCCTGCTGGGAACCGGCTGTACCCCGGAGCCACGCGGTTCCTCCTCGCCGGCGGGGTCGCCCGCGCCGGGCGCCTCTCCGCAGCGGACGGGGCAGCGGCCGCTGCCCGGGGTCGGGCCCGCCCTGCGCGGCCGGATCCCGGCCGGCACCCGGCAGGCGCTGGTGGTGCACGGCACCACCGAGGACGGCAACCGCGCCGAAGTGCTGCTGTACGAGCGGGGCGCCGACCACGGCTGGCGGGCCGTCGCCGGTCCGTGGCCCGCCCACAACGGCCTGCGCGGCTGGACCCGGGACCACTGGGCGGGCGACCTGCGCACCCCCGTCGGCGTGTTCACGCTGAGCGACGCCGGGGGCCGGCTGCCCGCGCCGTTCGCCCGGCTCCCCTACGACGAGAACCCGGAGTTCACCGCCGAGGGCGACGGGCACCTCGGTGAGCCGCTGGAGGGGTCCTTCGACTACGTCGTCGCCGTCGACTACAACCGGGTGTCCGGGACGAGCCCGCTGGACACGGAGCGTCCGCTGGGCGAGGACCGGGGCGGCGGCGTGTGGATCCACGTCGACCACGGCGGGCCGACCAACGCGTGTGTGTCCCTCAGCGAGGAGCACATGCGCGTCCTGCTGCGGGCGCTGGACCCGGCCCGCGAGCCGGTCGTCGTCATGGGACCCGAGGCGGCTCTGCGGGAGTAGCCGCGGCCGTACCGGCGGGGACCGCGGAGCCGGCCGGGGTCCAGCGGATGCGCGTGGCGCACACCGCCACCACGAACGCGCACCCGGCGACGGCGCCCATCCCCCACGCCAGACCGCTGGCGTCGGCGAGGAAGCCGATGAGCGGCGGGCCGGCCAGCAGACCGGTGGTGCCCATGGCGGCGACGAGGGTGAGCACGTCCGAGCCCTGGCGGGCCGCCGCCGCGTAGACGCAGGGGGTCACGGCGGCGACGCCGAGGCCGACGACGGCGAAGCCGGCCAGCGCCGGTACCACGCCGCCGCTCAGCAGGGCCGCGACGAGGGCGGTGCCGGCCAGGACGCTGCCGGCGAGGACGACGCGCCGGTCGCCCCAGCGGTCGCGCCAGCCGTCGGCGAAGAGCCGGGCGAGGAGCATCGCGCCGGAGACGACGGCGATGCCCAGCGGCGCGAGGCCGGCCGAGGCGTGGGCGACGTCCTTCAGGTACAGGGCGGACCAGTCGTTCATGGCGCCCTCGGCGACCGTGCCGAAGACCATGGCGCAGCACATCCAGAGGGTGAGCGAGGCGGGCACGCTCCAGCGGCGGCGGCCACCGGTCTTCTCGGCACCGGGGGTCCCGGCCGTGGCGGCCGTTTCGCCGGGTGCGGCGTCCTCTTCGCCGGGCGCGGCGGCCCTTTCGTCGGGGCCGTCGGACGGGTGCAGGCCCGTGCGTGCTGCCGCGCCGAGGGCCAGCAGCAGCGCGACGGCCACCGCGAAGTGCGCCGCGACCGATCCGGTGAGCGCGGTCATGGCGGAGGCGACCAGCGCGGCGAGCAGCGAACCGGCGCTGAACGTCGCGTGCAGCCGCGCCATGGCGGACCGCGCGAACCGGGTCTCCAGGGCGGCGCCCTGCGCGTTCATGGCGACGTTGAGACAGCCGACGAAGACGCCGTCGGCGAGCAGGACCAGCAGCGCCACCGGGTAGTTCGGCGCCGCCGCCAGGGCGAGCAGGAGCAGGGCGAGGCAGAGCTGGGAGAGCAGGGCGAGGCGCCGTGAGCCCAGCTGCCGCATCAGCCGGGCCACCAGCGGGAACGACACCGCCGCGCCGACCCCGGCGGCCATCAGCAGGACGCCCACCTGGGCGGTGCTCAGGCCGAGGTCGTCCTTGACGGCCGGTATCCGCGCCGCCCAGG
The DNA here is from genome assembly GCF_034105845.1 of Streptomyces sp. CRN 30. Classification (NCBI taxonomy): domain Bacteria; kingdom Bacillati; phylum Actinomycetota; class Actinomycetes; order Kitasatosporales; family Streptomycetaceae; genus Streptomyces; species Streptomyces sp. CRN 30. The sequence goes on from NZ_JAVRHI010000447.1 coordinate 54,087, forward strand.
TGGCGTACTGGAAGCCGAGGGAGCAGAACAGCGCGGCGGTGGCCAGCAGACCGCGTGCGAAGGGGTCCGTGAAAGGGGTGCGGGGTCGGGACACTTGTCAGCTCACTTCGCGCGGGGCCGGCACCGGCCTGGACATGTAGACGGCGTCGGCGCCGTACGGCCCGGCGGGGACGACCTCCGGGTGGGGGGTGAAACCGCGCGCCGACCACCAGCGGTCGCTGCCGCCGACGGCGACCAGCGAGATCCGCTCGTCGCCGCGGTCGCGGGCGGTGCCGGCGAGGCGGCGCAGCAGGTGCTGCGCGAGGCCGCGGCGGCGCAGGTCGGGGGCGATGACGAGGTCGTGGAGGTGGAGGTTGCCGGCCGGGTCGGCGGCGGCCTCCTCGGCGCGGCCGAGGTCCGGGCAGGCCAGCGGCGGGTAGGGCAGGGCGAGGACGTATCCGGCGGTGCGGCCGCCTGCGTCCAGGACGAAGCAGGTCTCCGGGGAGGCCGCCGCCCGGGACTGGAGCGCGGCCCGGCCCTCCGAGAGGCCGAGCGGCGCGTAGGCGGCACGCTCCAGCGCCACCACGGCGTCCCAGTCACCGGCGCCTATGCCGCGCACCCGTACGGCGTCACCGGTAAGGCGGTCGTGGACGGTGCCCCTGTCGGCGTCACCGGTACGGCGCTGGTGGACGGCGTCCCCGTCGGCGTCACCGGTACGGCGGTCCTGGGCGGCGTCAGTCATGGGTGCCGCCGGTGACCGTGTACGGCAGCGGGGCGAAGCCGTTGAAGCCGCGGGTGGTGTAGCTGAGGGCGTAGGCGCCGCTGGACAGCACCCACACGGGGTCGCCCGAGGCGAGGGCCGCCGGCACCCGGACCAGGCCGTCCTCGTGGGAGTAGGCGTCGTCGCTGTCGCAGGTCGGTCCGGCGACGACGGCCGGTACGGTCGGGCCGTCCGGGTGGCCGGGGAACACCAGCCGGTACTGGAGGGCGTCCATCTCGTAGAGGCCGTTGAACTTGCCGCAGCTCAGGTAGAGCCAGTGGCGGTCCGCTCCGTCCGGTCCCCGGCGCCGGGCGAGCCGGGCGACGTGCGCGCGGACCGCGCCGTGGTCGGCGACGAGGTACCGGCCCGGTTCGACGACGAACTCCAGCGGGCCGCCGTGGACGCGGCGCAGCGTCTCCGTGCCCTCCCGGAGCACCGCGAAGATCTTGTCCAGCGGCGGGTCGAGGGGGGTGCCGTGCCGGTCGAGGTAGCCGAGGGCCGGGAGGCCGCCGCCGAGGTTGACGTGGTCGACGGTGATGCCCTCGCGGCCGAGGGCGCGCAGGGTGCCGGCGAGGTCCTCGACGGCGGTGCTCCACGCCTCGGCCGTCATCTGCTGGGAGCCGACGTGCACGGAGAGGCCGGACGGCACCAGGCCCGCGTCCCGGGCGTGGGCGAGGACACGGACCGCTTCCGCGGGCGGGCACCCGAACTTGTGGCTGAGTCCCCACACCGCGCCGTGGCCGCCGGTCGCCACGCGGCAGAAGACCCTGGCGCCGGGGGCGTGTGCGGCGAGCGCGGCCACGTCCTGGTGGCTGTCGGTGGCGAAGGTGCGGACGCCGAGCCGGTGGGCGGCGGCGATGTTCCGGTCGGACTTGACGGTGTTGCCGTAGTGGACGCGGTCGGCGGGGATGCCGGCCCGCAGGGCCTGTTCGATCTCGGCGGGGCTCGCGGCGTCGGCCCCGGCGCCGTCTCGGGCGAGCGTGGTGAGGACCTCGTCCACGGGGCACGCCTTCATGGCGAACCGGACGTGGACGCCGGGCAGTTCACGGCGGAGCGCGGCGTGGCCGCGGGCGATGCCGGTGAGGTCCAGTACGAGCCGGTCGGTGGTCGCGCCGGCGAGCGCGCCGGCGAGCCGCGCACCGGGCCCCGGGGCCGTCTTCGTCACCGTGCTCATCCGGGCCGCCCGGCCGGCTCGTCGAGCGCGGTGGCCTTCGCGGCGGCCATGAGCGGCTGCCACGCCTCGGTGAGCAGCGCGAAGTCCGCCATGTCGTCCCGGGCCTCGTCGAGGAGCCGTTCGCGGTGGGCCGCGAGCAGGTCGGCGACGCCGGTCCAGCGGCCGCCGAGCCGCCGGTAGGCGGTGTCGACGGCGTCCAGCCGCTGTTCGTTCTCCGTGCGGTCGAGCGCGGTGCTCTCCCGGGCGAACGCGGCCACGGCGTCGCCGCGCACGGCTCCGTCCGCGTCCAGCAGCGTGTCGCCGGCCTCGGCCATGCGGTCGTAGACGTGGTGGAAGTAGAGCATCGACAGCAGGAACTTCACGAAGCGGGTCTGGTAGGCGAGGAAGCCCGCGTCGGTGCGGCGTTCGCCGGTGTGGTAGTTGACGATGTGCCGGTTGTGCAGCACGCCCGGCAGCCGGGCGTCGTGCACGAGGTGGATCAGGAGGTAGTCGCTGCCGATGGTGTCCCGTGCGGGGGGCAGCGGGACACGTTCGTGGACGCCGTGGAAGGCGATGTTGCACATGTCGACGCGCATCGGGTCGACATGGGTGAGCAGTGCGTGGTCCTCGGTGAACGGGGTGGTGCCCGCGCCCGTGAAGGACTCGTCGGCCAGTCCGTGTTTCCGCTCGGCGGACCAGTGGCCGGGCGCCCACAGACCGACCACGTCGCGGTAGACGTCGGGGTCGGCGGCGCGCAGGGGGGCGATGTCGACGGAAGGTTCGCCGATGAAGGAGGCGCCCACCATCGCCACCCGGCGGTCGCCGTGGCCCGGTGGCAGGTCGGTGGCGGTGACCCGGGCGGCGGCGTCGGCGGCGCGGCTGCCGATGACGGCGACCTCGTGGTCGACCGGAAAGACCGCGTGGCCGTCGAGGTGCTGGTAGCGGCTGTCGGAGTCCCGGCGGTGCACGGACGCGCAGCCCAGCGCGGCGGCGACCAGGAAGGCACGGTTCGTGCAGGCGCCGTAGGAGAGGCCGTCGGGGAGGAGGAGGTCGAGGAGCAGGTCGGGTTTGGCGAGGCCCGAGCGGGCGACGGTCCGGGTGAGGAAGTCGCGCTGCCGGTCCTCGTCGAGGTGGTGGACGGTGACCCGGGGGTGCGCGGGCAGGCGCCGTACGGCGGCGGTGTGCTCGGCGCGCACGTCGGCCGCGCAGGAGTCGAGGATCAGTACATGGACATCGGTGCCGTCGGTGCCGTCGGTGTGGTCGGCGTGTCCGGCGGCGTGGACCGCCTCCTCGCCGAGGGCCGCGATGGTCTCGGGACAGGCCCGGTTCGTGGGCAGTGTCAGGCAGATGCGGCGCATGCGGCTTCCCCGGTGGCCTCGTCGGTGTCGCCGTCGCGCCAGGACCTCAGGCCGAGCAGCCGTGCGCCCAGGTCGTCGAGTTCGGCGGTCGGGTACCGCTCGGACTCGTGCCGGAAGGGGTCGCCGAGGAGGGTGGCGTTCCAGTCGGGGGTGGCGAGGGTGCGCCAGGACTCGACGCGGGAGCGGCGCAGTTCCCCGTGGTCTTCGAGGGCGGGCATCATCGACAGGTACTGCACGGCGCGCACGCCGCTGCCGGAGGTGTTGGGCGCGACGCCGTGGGCGAGCAGGCCGTTCCAGATCAGCAGGTCGCCGGCTTCGAGCTCGGGCCGTACGACGGGCATCTCGGCGCGGTCGATCGCGGGGCGGATGGGGTCGCGGTCGTCGGGCTGGACGGCCTTCCAGCTCTCGAAGCGGCGGAACAGCTCGGGACAGCACTGGAAGCCGCCGTGGTCCGGCCGCGTGTCGTCGAGGGCGATGATGCCCTGCACGCGCTGGGGCAGGACGCCGAGCGTGGAGTCGACGTCCCAGTGGAGTTCGATGTCGAAGCCGCGTTCGCGCTCCTCGATCAGCGCGCGGTCGCGGTTCCCGACGTTGGGCGGGTTGAGGTTGAGCCGGTCCAGGGTGACCCACAGCTCTTCGCAGTCCCAGACGTCGACGAACGCGTCGTAGACCCGCCGCGTCTGGCGGCTGTCCCAGATGAGCTGGTGGTGGTAGGCCTCGACGAAGCCGTAGATGTGCAGTTCGCGGTCGAGGTCGGAGCGGTACGCGCGCTCCTCGTACCAGGTCTCCGGGCGGTCGCGGTCGAGGCCCTGGAACTCCCAGGCGAAGTCGAGCAGCCGCCGGGCCGCGGCCCGGGGGATCGCCTCCTTGACGACCGTGTAGCCGTACGTCTGCCAGTGCGCGAAGTCCTTCTCGGTAAGGACGCGCAGCGGGCGGGTCTTCTCCAGGTCGCGCAGCTGGGTGCGGGCGAGGTAGGTGTCGGCGTCCGCGCTGAAGTACGGGACGTCGGAGGCGGCTCGGTGGAGGTAGGGGTGGGGTGTCGCCATGTGGTGCTCCAGGTCGTCGCCGTAGGGGGCGGCCCTCGTTACGGCGGTCTGTGCGGGGGCGTGCCACGGTGAACACCGGCCACAACACCGGCCACTCGCGCCCCTCGCCGAACGAGCGCCACAATGGACTAGACCAAGTGAGGGTGTCAACACCCGTCACGCACACCCGCGTTGACGCGGCAAGGGCGTCGGGGCGGCGACGATCCACTCTTGACACGCCCGGCTAGCCTGGACCCATCGTCTCCTTGGTCTATACCAAGATGGGTACCGGAAAGGCGCGGCCGATGTCCTCCAGCCAGCACAGCAGCGAGCCGCGACGGCTCGCGCTCTCCGTCCTCCAGCCGGGTTTCGTGGGCACCGAGGCACCCGACTGGGTACTGCGCGCCATCGGTGACGGACTCTCCTCCGTCGTGCTCTTCTCCCGGAACATCGTCTCCCCCGAGCAGGTCGCGCGGCTGACCGCGCGACTGCGGGCCGAGAACCCCGCGCTGATCGTCGCGATCGACGAGGAGGCGGGCGACGTCACCCGCATCGAGTCCGCCACCGGCTCCAGCCGCCCCGGCAACTTCGCCCTCGGCACCGTCGACGACCCGGCGCTGACCGAGGCCGTCGCCACCGACCTCGGCGCCGAGCTGCGCGCCGCCGGGGTGAGCCTCGACTACGCGCCCAGCGCGGACGTCAACTCCGACCCCGACAACCCCGTCATCGGGGTGCGGTCCTTCGGCGTCGACCCCGACGTGGTCTCCCGGCACACCGCCGCCTGGGTGCGCGGCCTCCAGGCGGCGGGCGTGGCGGCCTGCGCCAAGCACTTCCCCGGGCACGGGGACGTAGCCGTCGACTCCCACCACGACCTGCCCGCCTACCGCGCGGACCGGACCCGGATCGAGGCCGAGGCGCTGCCGCCGTTCAGGGCCGCCGTCGCCGCGGGGGTCCGCGCCGTGATGAGCGGTCACCTGCTGGTGCCCGCCTACGACACCGAGCTGCCGGCCACGCTCAGCCGGCGCATCCTGCACGACCTGCTCCGCGGTGAGCTGGGCTTCGACGGACTGGTCGTCAGCGACGCCATCGAGATGGCCGCGGTCACCCGCCGGTACGGCATCGGCGGCGCTGCGGTGCGGGCCGTCGCCGCGGGGGTCGACGCCGTGTGCGTCGGCGGGGAGAGCGCCGAGGAGTCCACCACCGAGCAGCTCGTCGACGCGCTCGCCGGTGCGGTGGCGGACGGCGGGCTGCCGGTGGAGCGGCTGGCCGACGCGGCGCGCCGGGTCGCGGAGTTCGCCGAGTGGTCGGTGAAGCTGCGGGAGGCGTCCGCCGTCCGCGCGGCCGGGGCCGGCGGCATCGGCCAGGTGGCCGCCCGCCGTGCCGTGCGGGTCACCGGGGCCGTAGGGGGTGTGCTGCCGCTGGCGTCCGCGCCGCACGTGGTGGAGCTGGCCCCGGCGACCAACCTCGCCATCGGCAAGGAGACGCCCTGGGGTGTCGCGGCCCCGCTGCGGGAGCGGCTGCCGGGGACCACGTCCGTGCGGGTGCACGGATACGAACTCCTGGAGCGTACGGTCGCGTTGGAGGAGTGCGCGCTGCGGCCGGCGGTGGGCCGGCCCCTGGTCCTCGTGGTCCGCGACGCCGCCCGCCACGCGTGGATGCGCCACGCCGTGACCGACCTGACCACGGCCCGCCCGGACGCGGTGGTGATCGAGATGGGCCTGCCGCCCGCCGACGCCTCCACGGAGCCGGATGCCGGTACGGGCGGAGCCCCGGACGGTGCGGACGGTGCGGGTGGTGCGGTACGGGTGTACACGCACGGCGCGAGCACGGCTTCCGGGACGGCCGCGGCGGAGGTGCTGACCGGGGATGCCGCGGGCTGAAGCGTCGGCAGGCCGGCTCAGCCGAGGCTCGGACGGCCCTCGCGCCAGTAGCCGTGGAAGGCGACGTCCGCCTTCGGGACGGCACGGTCGCGGACGAGGTGTCGGCGGACTCCGGTGGCGAGCCGGGACTCCCCCGCGACCCACACGTACCCCCGCCCCGGCGGCAGGTCTGTCCCCCGGACCGCTTCGAGCACCGCGGTGCCCGGCGCGGCGCCGTCGCGGGCCAGCCAGTGCACGGTGACACCCTCGGGCGCGGTGACGTCCGTACGGAAGTCGGCGCTGTCCGGCACCTCCAGGAACACCTCACCGGTGAGAGAGGCCGGAGCGTGGTCCAGGATGGCCAGCACCGCCGGCAGCGCGCTCTCGTCACCGGCGAGGAACTGCCAGGCGGCGTCCTCGGGCGGCAGGTAGGTGACGCCCATGTCGAACAGACCGGCCGGATCGCCCGGCCGGACACCGCGGGCCCACGCCGAGGCGGGGCTGTCGCCGTGCAGGGCGAACTCGATGTCGACCTCGTCCGCCTCGGGCCGCACCCGGCGGACCGTGTAGTTGCGCACCCGGGGTCTGCTCGCCTTCGGCATGAGCAGCACCTCGGCCATCCACGCCTCGCTGTTGCGGCTCGGCATCCGCAGCCCGTCCTGTCCCGCGCGGGGGAAGAAGAGCCGTACGGTCTGGTCGAAGCCCATGGGTTCCAGGTGGGCCGCCTGCGGGCCGCCGAGGGTGACGGTCAGGAAGGTGGGGCTGATCCGCTCGGTCCGCCGCACCTCCAGGGTGATCATGCGTCGGCTCCGCGCCATGCGCACCTTGGGCAGCACGCTCATCGCTGTCTCGCTCTCGTCGTCGCGGTGGTGGTGTCGGTACGGTGGTTCACAGGTCCACGACGAGCCGCGCGGACCGCGCGCGGGACACGCACGGGTACACGCGCCCCTCGGGTGCGCCGATGTCGTCGCGGTGGTCGGGTTCGCCGTCGAGGACGGTGATCCCGCAGCTCCCGCAGACGCCCTCGCGGCAGCCCGCGGCCACCGTCCGGCCCGCGTGCGCCAGGGCGTCGAGCATCGACTCCCCGGCCGGCACCTCGACCGTGGAGCCGGAGCGGGCGCACTCCACCTCGAAGGCGGTGTCGGGCCCGAACGCGCGGCGCAGCGGCCGGAACCGCTCCGCGTGCAGCCGCCCGGCGGGGAACGCCTCCTCGGCGGCGGCCAGCAGCGGCGCGGGACCGCAGGCGTAGACGAGGGTGTCGTCGGGGAGTTCCGCCGCCAGGGCGCGCAGGGAGGGCCGGCCCCGCTCCCGGGTGGCGACCAGGCGCACCCGTTCCCCGTACGCGGCGCGCAGGGTGTCCGCGAAGGGCATGGCGGACACCGACGGTCCGACGTAGAGGAGTTCGGCGGGGAGTCCCGCGTCGGTGACCGCCCGCAGCATCGGCAGGACGGGGGTGATGCCGATGCCCGCAGCGAGGAACAGGTAGCGCGGGGCGGGCAGCAGCGGGAAGTGGTTGCGCGGCTCGGAGATCTCCAACAGGCGTCCGGGGCGCAGGAAGCGGTGAACGTACTCCGATCCGCCGCGGCTGAGCCGGTCGTGGCGGACGGCTATGCGGTAGGTGTCCAGGTCGGCGGGGTCGCCGCACAGCGAGTACTGCCGGGTCAGCCAGTTGGGCAGCCGGACGTCGATGTGGGCGCCCGGTTCCCAGGGCGGGAGCGGCCCCGGGGTGCCGCGCAGGGTGAGGGAGACGACGTCGTCGGTGACGGGTTCGATGCGGTCGACGAGAACGGTCCGCGTCGCTGCCATGGGTGAGTTCCTCGCTGTCCGGTCAGTAGAGGGTGCGGTAGCCGTCTTCGAGGAGCCGGTCCACGGCGGCGGGGTCGACGTCCAGGCCGAACTGCGCGGTGAACGTCTCGCCGGCCGACGGCATCTCCTCGGCGAGGGCCTGGGCGGCGGGGTCCCACAGCCGGGACCGGATGAGGGCGCGGCCGCAGTGGTAGTAGACCTCCTCGACCTCGACGACCACGGCCAGCACCGGGCGCCGGCCCTCGGTCTCCATCCGGGTCAGGACGTCGGGTTCGTCGGTGAGGTAGCCGCGGCCGTTGACGCGCAGGGTCTCCCTGAGGCCCGGGACGAGGAAGAGCAGTCCGACGCCGTCGTTCTCGGCGAGGTTGGTGAAGGAGTCGGCGATGCGGTTGCCCGGTCGGTCCGGGACGGCCAGCGTCCGGTCGTCGAGCACCTTCACGAAGCCCGGGTAGTCACCCCGGGGCGAGGAGTCCGCGCGGCCCCGGGCGTCCGCGGTGGCCATCGTCAGGAACGGCGAGTGGGCGATGAAGCGGCGGAAGAACGGATCGAGGCGGTCGGTCTTCTTCCGCGCGGTCATCGCGTCCGGCTCGCCGAGCAGGGCCCGGACGCCGTCCGGCGCGAGGCGTCGTGGACGGGTGGCGACATGACTCATGGGGATGTGTCCTTCCCGAGCGGGTCCGGCAGCCGTCCTTGACGGTTTCGCCGCAGGTCATGACAGTATTGTGAGCAATCATTCAGGTCTTGCGCCACTCGCTTTCACGGCGCCGTCCAGGAGGTGTCATGAGCCCCGACCGCCAGGGGATCGCCCCACGTAAACAGCCCCGTCAGGTGCGCGCGGAACTCACCCGGGACCGCATCCTCGACGCGGCTGCTCACGTTTTCGGGGAGTACGGCTATGCCGCGGGGACCACCAACCGCATCGCCGAGCGGGCCCGGGTGTCGATCGGTTCGCTGTACCAGTACTACCCGAACAAGGACGCGATCCTGGCGGAGCTGCTCACCCGCCACCTCGACCGCGGCCAGGCCTCCGTCGAGCGGCTCCTGACGGAGGGCCTGCCCGACTCGCTGGAGGACATCCTGCGGCGTTTCGTCCGCGCCTCCGCCGAGAACCACCAGGACGACCCGCAGCTGCTGCGCGTGATGGTGGAGCAGGGGCCGCGCTCGGCCGAGCTGCTGGAACGGGTGACGGTCTTCCAGCGGGAACGGATCGCCTACGCGCTGGAGCTGCTGCGGACGCACCCGGAGGTCCGGGTGGCCGACACCGTCGTCGCCGCGCGGATCCTGGTGGCCACCGTCGAGATTCTGATCCACACGATGGTCGCGGCCCCCGACCCCGTCGACGTCACGCGGCTGGAGGACGAGATCGTCGCCATGCTGTTCCGCTACCTCACCGGCGCTTCCGGTGCCTCCCTCGCTACCGGTGCTACCGCTACTACCGGCGCTACCGGCGCTACCGGCGCAGGAAGCGGATGACCGGGTGGCCGTGGCCGTCGGCGACCTCCGCGCGGACCCCGTAGACCTCCTCGATGAGGGACGGGGTGAGGACGTCGCCGGGCACGCCCTCGGCGACGGCCCGGCCCTCCCGCAGCACGAGGAGCCGGTCGCAGTACATCGCGGCCAGGTTGAGGTCGTGCAGGGCGATCACCGTGGTGACCGGCAGGGACACGACCAGCTCCAGCAGGTCCAGCTGGTGCTGGATGTCCAGGTGGTTGGTGGGTTCGTCCAGCAGCAGTTCGCGCGGCTCCTGCGCGAGGGCGCGGGCGATCTGGGCGCGCTGGCGCTCGCCGCCGGACAGGGTGTGCCAGGACTGGTCCGCGCGGTCGGTGAGCCCGGCGCGGGCGAGGGCGGCGGTGACGGCCGGGCCGTCCTCGGGCGAACCGGCGGCCCAGGGGCGGCGGTGCGGGATGCGGCCGAGGGCGACGACGTCCCGGACGGTCAGTTCGGTCTGGGTGTGCGCGTGCTGTTCGACGGTGGCGATACGCCGGGCCGCCGCCCGGCGGCCGACCCCGGCGAGCGGGCGGCCGTCGAGGGTGACGACACCGGCGGAGGGCTGGAGCACCCCCGCGAGCAGCCGCAGCAGGGTGGACTTGCCCGACCCGTTGGGGCCGAGCAGGCCGATCGTCTCGCCGGTGCGCGGGGCGAGGGTGACGCCGTCCACGATGAGCCGCCCGCCGGCGCGGCGGGCGACGCGGTCGGAGCGGAGGCCGTCGCCGGCGGGGGCGGGGGGCCGTGTGCCGTCGGCGGGGGGCCGTACGTCGTCTGCGGGGGCCCTGCCGGTCATGTGCGCCTCCTGCCCCGGTAGAGCACGGCCACGAAGGCCGGTACGCCGATCAGGGACGTCACCACTCCCACCGGGATCTCCTGGGGGTCGAGGACGGTACGGGCGAGGGTGTCCACCCACACCAGGAAGACGGCGCCGGTCAGGACGGTGACCGGCAGCAGCCGGGCGTGGGCGGTGCCGGTGAGCGCGCGGGTGGCGTGCGGCAGGACCAGGCCGACGAAGCCGATCGCGCCCGCGCAGCTGACCAGGGCCGCGGTGAGCAGCGCGGTCGCGCACAGCAGCACCAGCCGGGTACGGCCCACCCGTACCCCGAGGCTGGCGGCGGCCTCCTCGCCGAAGGTGAACGCGTCGAGGGTGGCGGAGTGGACGAGGCACACCACGAGGACGGCGGCGAGCACTCCGGCGCACAGCAGCACCTGGGTCCAGGTGGCGCCGGTGAGGGAGCCCAGCAGCCAGAACAGCACGCCGCGGGTGGTCTCGGCGTCCGCCGACGTCAGTACGGTGAACGAGGTCAGCGCCGAGAAGAGCTGCATGGCGGCGACGCCGGAGAGCACCACGCGGTCGACGCTGCCGCCGAGGCTGTGGCTGACCACCAGGACCAGCGCGAACGACAGCAGGGCGCCGACGAACGCGCCCGCGGACAGCGACACCGCTCCCCCGCCGACGCCGAGCACGATCACGGCGACCGCGCCGGTCGAGGCGCCGGAGGAGACGCCGAGGACGAACGGGTCGGCGAGCGGGTTGCGCAGCAGGGACTGCATGACCGCGCCGCACAGGGCCAGTCCGGCGCCGCAGACCGCGGCGAGCAGGGTGCGGGGCATGCGCAGGTCCCACACGATGCCGTCCCGCAGCGGGGCGAGGGTGCCCTCACCGAACCCCAGGTGGGCGGCGACCGAGGACCACACGTCGCCGGCGGAGATGTCGGCGGGGCCGATGGTCACGGCGACGGCGACCGACAGCGCCAGGGCAGCGAGGCCCGCGGCGGTCAGGAGCGGGGTCGTCCGCGCGCCGGGCACGTGCCGGCGCACGTGCCCGTCGGCAGGCCGGGTCACTTGCCGAGTCCGAGGTCCCGGAGACCGGCGGCGACCTGTTCGATCCCCTCGACCGTGCGGATGGACGGGTTCATCGCCTGTCCGCTGAGCAGGACGTACCGCTTCTTCTTCACCGCTGTGAGGTTGCGGGTCGCCGGGTTGGTCTCCAGGAACTCGATCTTCGCCTCGGCGGTCTCGGCGGTCTGGGACTTGCGGGTCAGGTCGCCGAGGACGATGACGTCGGGGTCGCGGTCGGCGACGGTCTCCCAGTTGATCTGGGGCCACTCGTCGTGGGTGTCGGAGAAGACGTTCTTCGCGCCGAGGGCGCGGGTGATGGCGCCGGGGGCGCCGCAGCAGCCCGCGAGGTAGGGCGACTGGGAGTTGGCGAACCAGTACATGAGGGAGACACCGGACGCGTCGAGCCCGTCGGTGGCCTCGCGTACGCGGTCCTTCAGCTCACCGACCAGTTCGTCGCCGCGTTCCTCGACGCCGAAGGCGCGGGCGAGGTCGGTTATCTCGCCGTAGACCGTGCCGAGGGTGAGGGGGGTGCTGCGGGAGCCGTCGCCGCCGCTGTCGTTGTCCTTGCCGGCGGCGCAGTCGGACGGGGAGACGTAGGTGGGGACGCCCAGCTTCTCGAACTGTTCGCGGGTGGCGACGCCGCCCGTGCCGAGGGTGGAGACGAAGGACGCGGTGACGAAGTCGGGTCCGGCGTCGAGGACCTTCTCGAAGGAGGGGTTGTTGTCGGCGAGCCGGGGCACACCGGCGTTCGCCTTCTCCAGGCCCTTCATCACCGGGTCGGTCCACGTGGCGGTGCCGGCGAGGCGGTCCGCCAGGCCCAGCGAGAGGAGGATCTCGGTGCTGCCCTGGTTGAGGGAGACGGCATGGGCGGGTGCCGACGTCAGGGTGACGTCGTGGCCGCAGTTGCGCAGCGTGACCGGGTAACCGGTGGCGGCGGAGGCGCCGTCCGACGCGGTGCCCTTTCCGCCGGAGGTGCCGCCGGCGGTGGAGCACGCGGTGAGCAGCAGGGCGGTGGTGAGCAGGAACGCGGCGGAACGGGGGGTGGTGCGGAGCACGGGCATGCCTCGGGTGTCGGGGCTCTGGACGCGGAGCCTGGCCTACGGTCGACCTCCGCGCGGGGGCGCGGAGGTGCCAGCAGGTCTTCGGACTCGGGTTCGTCCGGACGGGGCGCCTTCCCAGGACGCCGCCGCGTGCGCGGTGGTCGTCCCAGTGGCGATCGTGCCCCGCCCGTCCCCCTCACCGCTGCGCGTCAGTTCCGGATTCGCACCGGATTCCCTGACCACCGAGGTGGCGTGACTGGCCTCGGCAGACTACCAAGGGCCCGGACCGGGCCGGCGCGGCGGGGCGACGGCGTTCAGCCGGCGCAGTATGCGGTCCGCGGCGACAGGGGTGCGCAGCGGCGCGGCGGTGGCGCAGCCGGGCAGGCCGGCCCGGACCAGGCCGCTGAGCAGGGCGCGGGGGCCGCTGTCGATGAACGTGGTGAAACCGGCCCGGCGCAGGGTGAGCAGGGTCCGGTGCAGTTCCATCGGTTCGGTGAGGTGGGCGGCGGCCGTGGTGCGCAGGTGGGCGGGGGTCGTCGCCCAGCGGCCGGCGGTGGTGTGCACGGGAAGGACCGGCCGGGCGAGCGGCTGGGCGCGCAGCAGGCTGCGGAAGGAGCGGTGGACCTCGTCGAGGAGGGGGTGGTGGAAGGCGGTACGGCTGGTCAGCGGGGTCACGCGGTGCCCGCTGTCCTCAAGTGCGCGGCGTACGTGGGCGAGTTGGGCGTCGGGGCCGGCGAGGACGACCTGCGCGGGGGCGTTGCGGGCGGCGATCCGCACCTGGGGGGTACCGCAGGCGCGGATGAGGTCCGCGGCCTGTCCTGCGGTGGTGTCGGTGGCCAGTATCCCGGCGGCGGGGAGGGCGGCGGTCCGCAGCAGCCGGTCGCGGATGCGGAGCAGTTGGACGCCCTGGCGCACGGTGACGGCTCCGGCGACGGTGAGGGCGGCCAGGTCCCCGACGCTGTGGCCGAGGACCGCGTCGACGCGGTGGCGGGTGAGGCCGAGCAGGACGGTGGCGGAGGCGACCACCGCCGCGTAGGTGGCGAGGTCGAACCCGAGGGGGTCGCTCCGCAGCAGTTCCTCGGGCGCGGGCGCGTCCTCCTCGGTGAGCAGCCGGCCCACCGGCACGCGCAGCGAGCCGTGGGCCGGGGCGTGGGTGTCGACGGTGGTCAGCACCTCGGCGACGGCGGGGACGTACCGCAGGTGCCGCAGGGCCCCGGGCAGGTAGGCCCCCTGCCCGGGACACATCAGCAGCACCCGCGCCCGGTCACCCGGCGGGTCGGTTCCCAGGGGGTGGGGACACCGAACCGCGTCCCCGCCCCCTCCGGCCCGACGGAGATCACCTCGGCTTGAGGCGTCCCGCCCCGAGGGCCACCCGGACGACACGAGCCCCTGGTGCACACGGTCCGCCCCGCCGGAGACCGTGGGAGGGCCGTGTTCGGGGGCTCGGGTCGGTGGTCGGGGGGTCATGGGAGTGTCGTGAAGGCCAGCGCGACGTTGTGGCCGCCGAAGCCCATGCTCGTGCTGAGGGCCGCCAGGGGCCCGGACGGCAGGGGCTCCGGCGTGCGGCCGACCACGTTCAGCTCGATCGCCGGGTCGACGCGTTCGAGGCTGCGGGTGGGCGGCGCCGTCCGGTCCCGCAGGGCGAGGACGGTCGTGACCGCCTCGATCGCCCCGGCGGCGCCCAGCGTGTGGCCGAGCGCGGCCTTGGTGGCGCTGACGGACACGTCGTCGAGGACCTTGCCGAAGGCCGTGCGCAGGGCCTGCGCCTCGCTGAGGTCGCCGACCGGCGTGGACGTCGCGTGGGCGTTGACGTGCCGGACGTCCTCCGGCAGGAGGTCCGCGTCGTCGAGGGCGGCGGCGACCGCGGCGGCGCACCCCGCCCCGCCGGGCGCGGGCTGCGCGATGTGGTGGCTGTCGTTGGTGATGCCCGCGCCGGTGAGCCGGCAGTGCGCCCGCGCACCGCGGGCGGCGGCGTGCCGGGCGCTCTCCACCACGACCATCCCGGCCCCCTCCCCCAGGACGAACCCGTCCCGCTCGGCGTCGAAGGGCCGGGACGCCCGGTCGGGGTCGTCGCACCGCCGGGACAGCGCGCGCAGCCGGGCGAACCCGGCGAAGATCAGCGGGTGCAGGCCCGCCTCCGCGCCTCCCGCGACCACGACGTCGGCGCGGCCCTCCCGGACGAGGTCCAGGGCCTGCGCGAGGGCCTCCGCGCCGGACGCGCAGGCGCTGACCGGGGTGTGCACCCCGGACGTCGCGCCGACCATCAGGCCCACCTCGGCGGCGGGGTGGTTGGGCAGCATGAGCGGGATGGCACGGGGGCTGACCCGGCCGAACCCCCCGCTCTCCATCCGGCGGTTCTGCTCCAGGATGCTGGTGAGCCCGCCGAGTCCCACGCCGACGACGACGGCGACCCGCGCGCCGCCGGCGGCGAGTGCCGCGGCGTCGGGCAGACCGGCGTCGTCCAGCGCCTCCCGCGCGGCGACCAGGGCGAACTGCGCGGAGCGGTCGCAGTGCGCGGCCTTCG